>NZ_JATABG010000298.1:0-4520 GCF_036533755.1 Vibrio sp. M260118
CTCCGTTGTCTTCTTCAGGTTATCCAAAACTTTTCAGTTTCTTCAAAAATTAAAATTAATTTAGTGTTTGGCCTTACTTAACGGATACCATTAAGATTTTGGACGCTTAACACCGTACTTAGAACGACCTTGTTTACGGTCGTTAACGCCAGCACAGTCTAGTGCGCCGCGAACTGTGTGGTAACGTACACCCGGAAGGTCTTTAACACGACCGCCACGGATTAGAACAACTGAGTGCTCTTGAAGGTTGTGACCTTCACCACCGATGTACGAAGTCACTTCGAAGCCGTTCGTTAGACGAACACGACATACTTTACGAAGTGCTGAGTTAGGTTTTTTAGGTGTAGTAGTGTAAACACGAGTACATACACCACGTTTTTGTGGACACGCTTCTAGTGCAGGCACGTTGCTTTTAACAACTTGCTTTGCACGAGGCTTACGTACCAACTGGTTAATAGTTGCCATTAACTAGCTCCTGATTTACTTGAAAGTAAGCTTTGTGAAAAATCTATCCCTAACCGCCAGTGGCACTTAGGGACGCAAAATTCTATTCAGAGGTGAGAGGTGTGTCAAGAAATATACGGATCTTTTTTGCTCAATTCGGCTGAAATAAGCGTAAAAGGAAATCGACACTAAAGCTTGGGAAATGAAATTATTCCCAAGTGATGGATTTAGGCTGTTTTGCGGTCAGGTCGACAAAGCCTTCGAAGCTGATTTTCTCAATCGACGGGCTAATGCGATTGGCAATGCCCCGAGCCTCAACATCGGCCTGTAAAACAGACACTTTAAGCCCTTTAACACTCAAAAAATCTTGATGGTGTGGATTCGCCGCGTAGACCGCTTGCTCCACCAGCAAAACATCATCCGTCTCAACCGCCACCCGGATAACATCGGTAAGTGATTGAACTGTTTTAACAATATGTAGCATAGGCCACCTAGAAGGTAAGAACTTTAGACGCTTGGCGTAGTCGTGCGCTCAGAGCTAATTGGTCAAGAAGCTGTACCCCGATAACCAAATCAGCGGTCGCTAAACCACGTTCGCGAAGTGACTGTTCACATACATAGATTTGTTCAATGTCATAGAGATCAAACAGCTTTAACATCGGCGCATAGTCTTTACTTAGAATTTGCTCGGGTCGCTGACCTTGAAGCAACTGATAAACACCATCCCCCATGAATACAACACTGATATCTTCACAATAGACTGAGGCAGCGAGTAGCGCATCAATTCCTTCTCTGCCAGAAGAACGACTATGCGGCGCACTGCGGAATAGATAGGTTAAGTGACTCAAAACTGTACCACCCTATCTTGAACCAGCATGGCTTCCGCCAAACTTCCTAATCCGGCTTGATGGAAGCCATCGGCCAAGTTACTTTGATCCAACCCATGTTGGTTAGCTTCATCTTGACTGACAACCCCTCTGCGCAAGGCGGCTGCTACGCAGGTTTCCAAACGAACATCATGTTCAGTCGCTAGCTGCTGCCAAGCTTTGACCAAATCAAACTCATCATTGGCCGGCACAGTTAATGCGCTACCATTGGTGACCCCCTCCTGGTAGAAGAACACGCTCACTAAAGTATGTCCTTTGGAGAGCAAAGCCTTGGCAAACTGGTAAGCGTTTCTTGCAGACTGGCTACCGTAGATTGCCCCATTGACCACAAGTGTATAACTCAGCGAGCTCAACTTTCGTCGTCCTCAGTTTTACGCTGTCGAATATAGAGATAAACGGTGTGCTTAGAGATGTTTAGACGATCAGCAACACGGTTGATTGCGTCTTTGATATCAAAAATACCTTTATCGAACAGTTCCATAACGATCTGACGGTTCTTGGTATTATTAGATACCGACTTGTCAGCGTTGATCTCTTCAATCGTTCGCTCAACCGTTTGGTCGACAAGCTCTTCCACATCACTAGCAAAGTTTACCGATGACGCCGCTTGTTTTGCTTCTTCAGTTGGCATAAAGGATTGCAAAACTTGTGAGAATGGCGCATCTAAGTTGACGTTAACGCACAACAAGCCAATCACTCTGTTTTCACCATTGCGGATTGCAACCGTAATCGACTTCATGAGTACGCCACCTTTAGCGCGAGTGAAGTAGGAGCGAGAAAAATTGCGTTCTGACCCTTCAATATCGCGCAACATCTTTAGCGCTAAATCCGTGATCGGAGAACCGACCTGGCGCCCAGTGTTCTCACCATTAGCAATTTTAATCGCGGAAGTATTAAGGTCTTCTAATGAGTGCAGAACGATTTCACAAAACGGGCCAATTAGGCTCGCGATACCATCGACGACAGCTTCATAAGATCTAAGAA
Source organism: Vibrio sp. M260118 (assembly GCF_036533755.1). Taxonomy (NCBI): domain Bacteria; kingdom Pseudomonadati; phylum Pseudomonadota; class Gammaproteobacteria; order Vibrionales; family Vibrionaceae; genus Vibrio; species Vibrio sp. M260118. Next base: position 2,316 of record NZ_JATABG010000298.1, read on the forward strand.
TAATTTTGTCATGTTCACTAAATGGCATCACATTGACAGATTCCATCTCTAGCAACATGTCCGTGTTTACGGTTTCTGTAGTTGTCACTTTTTTAAGCCTTAGCGCGGAAAATCAACAAATTGATGTAAGTTTATCAGAAATTTTGATACGTACACCCAACTAACCCATCATCTAGTGATTTAGAACAAAAAATTACTGAGGTATAGATTGCATTTTTGATGCAAAAAAAGGTCTGGTAAAAACCAGTAATGCCAGTCAGTTAAGCTGACTGGCATTTTTTCTATTTATTGCATATTTCTTAGGCTTCAACTTAACCCAACGAGGGTAACTTCTGTCCTCTCTCCTAGGTGGTAGGATAAACATAGATACTTGCTGTAGTAACAAATCATAGTGTTTGGGAAGGTTTCCTGGACTCGTTAAAGGTAAAGCTGCAAAGTATTGAGTCACAGCCATCGCACTACTAGTGAAGCTTAGTTGATTTGGCCACACACTATCTAATTGACTCGCTGCCTTTGTCATAACCTGTCTTATGAGGTTATAGGCTAATAAAATACCCCAGAGTTCTTGCTTGACCATATCAGGACGCTTACTTCGCAATGTATACTCGCTATCAAGCAAGGTTTGTTTCATTTCCCGATAGCCTAATTCGATTTCCCAACGATAGCGGTAGAGTTCCACTATGTCTTCTCCGGGGAAACGTAACCCATCACACATTGATGTAAGTACCTGATACTTTTTACCTTTGATGCTTTTCGATACTAACCTCGCTTCTATTACCTCTGGGAGGTCACTGAACTTTTTTCTTGCCTGAGGTGTTGTTTTTATAGCAACTATAGCGTCACTTTGGCTGTATTTATGCACGACTTCATATTGAAAGTCTTTTCTCACTGGGAGCATCCAATGCCTTTCTTGACCGGTTTTGTTCCAGCGGTTAAGTAGCCCTAGAGAGTAATACCCCTTGTCAAAAATAGTCAGTGAATGATCTGGAGTTTGTTCAATGAGTTCTTCTGCGAGCTTCATTTCGTTGGTTCGATAATCAGAGAATGCACTATCGATTAGCTGATGACTTGTAAGTTCCATCAAACAGACCATACGTATTTTAGGGTAGATATTCTCAGATGAATGATTACGCTGTGCTTTAAATTCTTGATGATTCTCAGGGGTATCCGTTGCTCTCCAAACAACTCCATCAACAGACAAAAGGTTTAGCCCACACCAAGTCTCGAAGCTAGAAGATTGATAGCTGTGTGCTGCCATCTTCTTAAAGACTTGCTTTACTCCTTCTTCTCCTAATCTCTGCCTTGCCTGAACAACGGCACTTGGTGCAACAAAGCGCTGCTTGTCTGGTAGGACTATATCGAGCTGATTGGCTATATCCCAAACAGATTGTTGTCGAAAAAGGCTCATTCCTACAACAGACCAAAGCACGGCTTCTAAAGGTAATCGCCTTCTTCGAACCGTTGCTACACCAGCTTGTTCAAAGCCTTGCTGAATGAGCTCTGGACTAAGAATTTCAGAATATTTATCAAAGTGATGAAAGGTATTACATGACCGAAAAGTATTCGCAAGCTGGCTCTCTAAAGACATAAAAAAAATCCGATATTAGTTTCCTAATATCGGATTTTGAAGCCTTTTGAGGATCGGTCAAATGATCTCACAAATTTCTTAACTGATCGGCATTACAGCTTGGCTGACCTGATTAATTGGGCTAGATTCTGCCTTGTAACGGGATAATTGTCACGCTTTCACCTGCTTTTACCGTATCAACCGCCGGAGAAATCTCTATTAAACAGTTGGCTTCACTCATAGAGCGCAGAATTCCTGAGCCTTGCTTTCCTGTGGTACTCACTATTAGCTGTCCGTTAGTATCTAGCTTATACACACCGCGACTAAATTCAGTGCGACCTTGTCGAGAGCGTAGGTTCTCTGAAGCGACGGCGTTAACTTTAAGCGGTTGCCAATCAGGTTCACCTTGCATTTTTCTTAGCGCAGGTTCGACAAAGTTAATGAAGGAAACCATTACCGCGACAGGGTTTCCAGGCAGACCGAAAAATGGTTTATTTTGAATCTGGCCAAAGGCAAGTGGGCGACCGGGCCTCATATTGATGCGCCAAAAATCAATTTGGCCAAGCTTTTCAAGCGCTAGTTTGATGTAGTCGGCATCTCCGACCGAGACGCCACCAGACGTCATCACGACATCAGCT
>NZ_JATABG010000299.1:0-4517 GCF_036533755.1 Vibrio sp. M260118
CACGACAACTTCCTGATGCGCGAAATCTTGACGAACGAGTTAGGCATGAAGTTGTGAATCTTGACTCGATTGAGGGTGATATTCTGGTGTTCTTGCCTGGGCGTAAAGAGATTAATCAATGTCTGAGTAAGTTAGCTTCTATAGAGGGCTTCGTTGCGGTGCCGCTTCATGCTTCAGTCACCGAAGAGCAACGAGACATCGCGCTAAATGTACAGCCATATAGAAAAGTGGTGTTGGCAACCAATGTCGCTGAAACCTCGTTGACGATTCCAAACATTGTTGCTGTTATTGATTCAGGTTTAGAGCGACGAACAGAGCAACGCAATGGTCGCACAGCACTGAGTTTAAAACACATTTCTAAAGCGAGTGCTAAGCAGCGTAGTGGTCGAGCAGGGCGAGTGATGGATGGCCTCTGTATTCGGCTTTATGGCCAACACGCAGCTCTCGCGGAAGTCACGCCTCCTGAAATGCACCGTGAGTCTCTGACCGAAGCTATGTTAGCGGCGGCGAGCTGTGGGGTAGCGTTGGAGCATCTTGAGTTCTTAGAAACCTTGCCAGAACGTTCGCTAAACCAAGCACGTGATATGTTGTTGGCGATGGGAGCGATCGACCAACAAGGTATCGCCACAGAACATGGTCAGCGCATCTATCCGTTACCCATCGACGCTTTGTACGCCGACTTAGTCACACGTATGCCGACAAAAGCGCTACGCGAGGCTATGGTTGACCTTACGGCAGTATTGGCAACGCCCGCAAACTTGTATCGATTGAGTAACAGCGAAGAGCAACAAGAGCAACTTGCCATTGAAGAGCCATTAGGTAGCGATGCTCAGTTAGCGATTGGCATCTTGCGTGGTGAGCACTTCTCTGCAATCAATATTGAGCCCGATGTACTCAAAGAAGCGCGCGCACTGGCTAGGCAAATGCGTGAGGTATTTGAGCTACCTGAGTTAAGCGTTGCCTCACGTTATGGTCATCATGAGTTGGTCGATGCCATTGCTGAGCTACATCCAGAGCTGGTGTTTGTACGTCGTCTAAAGCGCAGGGAGGCTTTAGGCAATGGTTTGATGGAAGTGGTACTAGGCAGAGACAGTCGTTTTTTAGATAAGTATGAAGCGGCGGTGGTGCTCGACACACATAGCCTACCCGGCAGAGGGGTGAAACAGACGTTAAATCTGGCCACTTTCTGTATGCCTATTGAGTTGCAAAGCATCGTTAAATTAGAACTTGGCGAATGGCAACAAGGTGAGGTTGCAAAGGTAGATGAACAGCCGTGTGTCGCATTGAATCTTGTGTATGCAGGAAGAGTTATCGCGACGCGCTGGGAAGCCGCGCAGGGTGAGCTAGCCATTCAGCCAATGATAGAGGCGGTGAAAAACAACCAAATTCTGCCGGGCTTTGCTCAAGCTCGTCATCAAGAGATCGAACATTGGAAGCTTTATGTGGCTTTAGGCTTAAGTGAGTCTAAGCAAAACTTAGATGAGCTGAGTTTTGAGTCATGGTTTAAAGAGCAGTTAACGCTGTTGGAGTTAACGGATATTTCTGAATTGGAACTGTTTTCTGCTGAGGACTTTCCATTTGATGGGATTCCTTATTGGGAGTATGACGACTTTGCAACGGCTTATCCGTTTGAATTGGCGTTAGGTGACCTTAACTTAGATGTAGAGTATTTGGTGACAAAGAAGTTGGTCTATGTGGTGCATCGTGATGGTTTGCGAAAAGGGTATCCAAAACGTTGGGAGTTACCTAGTTGGAAAGGGTGGAGAGTTCAGTATAAAAGAGCAAGTAAGATCGTAGATATCAAATAGTGTGCTGGTGGTGGCGATATTATTCGGTAGTTGAAATATTAAGCAACAGGTTCCTTATATCACGATGTTGATCGCATTATGTTACCGCATTGGTTTTTATATAGCTTTTTCAAACAAAATTTGGATATAAAAGACCAATGATTTATATCCTATTGCTATAACGTAGCCGTTCAACGATATTAAGTACACTATGTTGCTAACGTCGCCGGGGATAATATGGAACATCTAAGTAAGACCAGTGTTGTATTTGACTACACTTCTTTTTTAGGGGCTTCTTGCAACAAAAAGTGGACCTTCTTGGAAGCGATGAGCACATTCGCGCCAATTTTCAGTCTTGCCTGGACGAATACTATTAAAGATACACTCACGGTTGAAGATCGTTTGTGGGAACAAGCGATGAAATCGTTGTCGGCGAATCGTAGCGACGAATCAAACATCCTCATCTTACTTGAATTGGCAAAATACGAAGGAGTGGAAGAGCTTAAACTGGTTATGCCTTATGAGCTTGATCTTGAATCTATTGAGCGAGTAAAGGCAAAATCGAAGGCAGATATCCAAGTTTCTTCACAGGATGAGCTATTTATTCGCTTCTAACGTTTACGCGCCTACTGACCAATCATGTTTGTTACGGGCTCGGATGAGATCTTTCCCTCTAACTGAGCCACTTGGCTCGCTGAAGATCATACTTCTGGTAATTTGTTGCCTAACTTAGCGTCGACTTGTTCTATATTTCCTTTAATTACAAATCCTTCTGTGCCTGGGTTGGCTTTCAGGAGCAAACTGAAACCATGGTACTTGGGCGAATGACTGTTTTGGATTAACGAGGTCGCAATGGAATTGAATTACCGCTCGATGATCGCCTCCTTACTGTTGGTTGGTTCTGTTCAAGCTGCAGAGAACCAGACTACAAGAGGCAGCCAAACAAATCACGTGAACTACGATTATCTCTATGCTGATTTAAGCTCAGGATCGCTTAAAGAGAACTCGGATAGTAACAACGCTACAGCACTTACTGTGGGTGGTAATTACCTATGGAATGATAATCTTCTATTCACCCTCGATTATTCAGCACGGTTTATTCATCCAACAGAGGTGACAACTGAGCTCTACATGCTGTTACCGGGTGTTGCCTACCGTTTTCCTCTCGCCGATAAACTCGATCTGGTTGCTGGAGCAAAGCTTGGTTATTTATGGGGTAAACAGTCGTTAGATAGCACTAACGAAAAGCTATTTAGTGATAGCAATGGTTCGTTGGGGGCAAGTTTAACGGTCAAATACGCCATTTTTGCAAATTGGGAACTGGCAAGCAGTGCTGAGATCAATTGTGCCGACTTTGTAGAAGAGAACTTGTTTCAGATCCGGGCCGATTATCAGTTTGCCAAAGATTTTACTTTTGGAGCTTTCTACACCTATCGCAAGAGTGAGTTTGAGACTGTTCGAATAAAGGGCAAGACTACCACCAGTGAAGGTGGGATAGCATTGAGATACCTTTTCTAGCAGACAAACAAAAAGCCAGCAAAGCTGGCTTCTTTAGTTCTGACCGTGCGAAGTTATAGTACCGCAGCAATGCCTTTACATAGTGGAAGCATGTTAGAGCGAGTCATACCGGCAACGCTGATACGACCTGAGCCAACAATGTAGATACCGAACTCTTCTTTCAGACGATTTACTTGCTCTTTTGACAGACCAGAGAAAGAGAACATACCGTTTTGACGTTCAATGAAACTGAAGTCAGCATCAACGCCTTGCTCTTTAAGAGTTGTAACAAACAGTCCACGCATATCTTGAATACGATCACGCATCTCTTTTACTTCAGCTTCCCATTCAGCGCGAAGTTCAGCATTGTTTAGGATGTAAGTGACTACTGCGCTGCCGTGTGCTGGTGGGTTAGAGTAGATAGAGCGGATGATCGCTTTCACTTGAGAGAACGCAGTTGTCGCGACATCTTCAGACTCAGCAACAAGAGTAAACGCACCTACACGTTCATTGTACAGGCCAAAGTTTTTCGAGAACGAACTCGCGACAAGAATCTCTTTGTTGTACTGAGCAAAGATACGAAGGCCCTGAGCATCTTCTTCCACACCTTTTGCGAAGCCTTGGTATGCGAAGTCGAACAGGGGTAGCAGTTTTTTATCTGCAACTAGCTTAGCCAGTGTTTCCCACTCTTCAGCTGTTGGGTCGATACCGGTTGGGTTGTGACAGCAACCGTGAAGAAGAACAATATCACCCACAGACGCTTTTTCTAGGTCAGCGACCATAGCGGCAAAGTCTTTGTCTTTTGTTTCAGCGTTGTAGTAGCTGTATTGAGCAGTTTCAATACCCGCAGCAGCAAATACACCGTTATGGTTTGCCCAGGTTGGGTTACTGATCCAGATCTTTACGTTGCCTAATTGGCGCTTAATGAACTCACCGGCGACGCGCAGTGCACCTGTACCACCCGGAGCTTGGGCAGTTTTAGCACGTTTGTTCGCTACGATTTCAGCGTTATTACCGAAAAGAAGCTTCTGTACCGCTAGTGCATACTCAGCAGTACCTTCGATAGTAAGGTAAGATTTGGTCTTTTCTGTTTCAATTAGTGCCGCTTCAGCTTTTTTAACTGTCGCAAGAACAGGTGTTTCACCCTGTTCGTTTTTGTAGATGCCAACGCCTAGGTTAATTTTTTCAGCGCGAGCGTCTTTTTTAAATTCTTCAGTAAGGCCAAGAATAGGG
>NZ_JATABG010000300.1:0-4460 GCF_036533755.1 Vibrio sp. M260118
GTATGGGCGCAGATGGCCGCGAAGGATCTCGTATGCTGAAAACTGCGGGTTCGACCATTTGGGCTCAAGACGAAGAGAGCTGTGTTGTTTACGGCATGCCACAAGCAGTTGCAAAAGCGGGGATCTCTAGTGAAGACCTGCCGCTAGATAGAATTGCTGAGCGTATGTTAGTCGAAGTCGGCCTAGCATAGAGGTTATCGATGATTGTTTGGAGTATAGCGAATCAGAAAGGCGGCGTGGGTAAGACTACAACGACCATCACTTTGGCTGGTTTGCTGAGTAAACAAGGAAAGCGTGTCTTGTTGGTCGATACTGACCCTCACGCTTCATTGACGACGTACCTAGGTTACGACTCAGATAATGTACCATCAAGTCTATTCGATCTATTTCAACTCAAAGAGTATACCGAACAGACAGTCAGGCCATTGGTCATGCAGTCGGATATCGAAGGTATTGATATCATTCCTGCTCATATGTCTCTGGCTACACTCGACAGAGTAATGGGTAACCGCAGCGGGATGGGGCTTATACTTAAACGTGCTTTGATGGCATTGAAGGCTCATTATGATTATGTGTTGATTGATTGCCCACCGATACTTGGTGTAATGATGGTCAACGCACTTGCGGCAAGTGATCGAATCTTGATTCCAGTGCAAACCGAGTTCTTGGCAATGAAAGGGCTTGAGCGCATGATTCGAACTTTGGCGATTATGCAAAAATCACGTAATAAGTCATTTAATGTCACGATTGTGCCAACAATGTACGATAAACGTACACGAGCGTCATTGCAGACACTTCAGCAGCTGAAAAAAGATTACCCTCAGCAAGTGTGGTCATCAGCGGTGCCAATTGATACCAAGTTCAGAGATGCGAGCTTGAAACATTTGCCAGTTTCTCATTTTGCATCGGGCAGTCGCGGCGTGTTTGCCTACAAGCAATTGCTGCTTTATCTCGAGAGGTTAGCCATCGATGACTAGTCACTCTTTGCTCTCAAGTGAACAGGCATTAGACGATTACTTTTCCGCACTTCTTGAAGAGTCGCTCGATGAGGAAGTCTACCAAGCTGAGCCTGCGCCACTCAAAGAAGTCGAAGCGGTCGCTGACGCGGATGCCGAAGAATATAGCTTACAGCCGTTGGTTCAGTCGGTAGAAGAGAAAAGTTACTACCAGCGTCCTACTGAGGAGATGGTAGAAGTTCCTAACCTCGAAGATGTTGAACGCTTATTAGAACAGCTAGAAAGCACCAATCCGGTTGCAGAATTAGAGCTCGAAGAGGTAATGGCGCAAAATACGGTAAGTATTGCTCAAGTTCAGGTTGAGCCTGCCGTAGAAGAGATACAAGAGTGGGTGATTGATGAGCCTGAAGTGGCGGTAGAAGAGCCGAAACTTGAAGAGCAAATCGTTCAATCTGAGCCCGTTGTTGAACAAGTGGTCGCTGAGCCAGTAGTATCGGAGCCAGAAATCGAAGTTGAGACCACGCTTGATGTAGAGGTTGAGCCAAGCCTTGAGACTCAAACCAGTGGTAGTGATATTGGCACTTGGCAATCAACACAACGTGATATCGATTTTCAGGTGCTCTATTTCGATGTCAATGGCGTTACGTTTGCTGTTCCGCTCGATGAACTGGGCGGCATACATCGCACGGCCGAGATGAATCATCTTATTGGAAGGCCCGACTGGTATCTAGGACTGCAAACTAGCCGTGAAGCTCAGCTTGATGTCGTTGACACCGCTAAGTGGGTAATGCCGGAGAAGCTCAAAGATGATAGTCATCAGGAGCAATATGAGTACATAGTGATGCTAGGTGAAAGCTTGTGGGGCCTAGCCGCAACGCAACTTATGGGTACTGAATCATTAAATCCAGAAATGGTTCGCTGGCGCGAAACTGCGGGAAAACGCCCGTGGCTTGCCGGTATGGTTAAAGAAAAAATGTGTGCTTTGATACATGTTGAAGCATTGATAGCTATGCTTAATGCAGGACTTGATGTTAAAGCATTAGATAATTAGAACATTTGTGCCAATTTAGGCTTAGAGAGGATAAGGTATGTCTCAAACAAATGAAGTAGAAGTACGTAAAGATCAATCGAACGACGAAGTGCTTCAGTGGGTGACGTTCCAACTAGAAGAAGAGACGTACGGCATTAATGTAATGCAGGTTCGTGAAGTTCTTCGTTACACTGAAATTGCTCCAGTACCGGGTGCACCAGATTATGTACTAGGTATTATCAACCTGCGTGGTAACGTTGTAACGGTTATCGATACTCGTTCACGTTTCGGTTTGATGGAAGGTGAAATCACAGATAACACTCGTATCATCGTGATTGAGTCTGAGCATCAAGTAATCGGCATTCTAGTCGACAGCGTTGCTGAAGTTGTTTACCTACGTTCTTCTGAAATCGATACAACACCAAGTGTTGGTACTGATGAAAGTGCTAAGTTTATCCAAGGTGTTAGCAACCGCGATGGCAAACTGCTTATCCTAGTTGATCTTAACAAGCTTCTTACTGACGAAGAATGGGATGAGATGGCTCACCTGTAATGGACACTAGTTGGATGACCAGTGCTCCAGTGATTGCTGGAGCAATCGCGTTAGTTTTTTTGTTTGTTTGTTTATCGCTCTTCAGATTGAAGCGAGCGCAAACACGTTCTGCAGAACATCTACGCCAACAAAATCGTCATCTCGATAAAGAGCTACAAAAAGCGAATAAGCAATTGCTCGAAGTACGCTCAGTGGTTGTTGGGCTAGGCCAAAAGGTCAGCGAACAACAAGACATTATTCAGCATTTTAATGAGCGTATAACCGAATTAGAGCAAGCTGATAGTGATGGCCGTCTGTATTCACGGGCAAGTAAAATGGTCCAGCTCGGCGCTGACGTTAATGAACTCATCGAAGAGTGTGAGTTGCCAAAAGCAGAAGCTGAATTGATGATGTCTTTGCAGAACAAAATCTCAGGTAAAGAGAAAGTCCCTCCTCTAGAAACTCGTCCTCAACAGCAAAAATTTGCTGGCAGAAAACGAAGCGCTAAAAGGTAGGTTGCATAAAAAGTGTCTTTGGACACTTTTTTTATTTTCAAATGTAACCATTTAGTGGTAGTTAATAAGATTTATGTTTGAATATTAACAGATTCTTACGTAGTTTCGTGATTCGTATAGGTCTAATTCTATTTTGTGCTGAATTGGCTGTGGTAAGATATTAGCTCGAAGAATACCCTGGGTCTGATGGCCCTCTTGTCTAGAATAAAGTTTAACCGAAAAAGGTTAACAGACCCTAGTGACGGCCAATGTTAGAAGTATCTCAACTGACAGCAATTAGAGATGAAAGAATTCTCTTTGAAACCCTTTCTTTTAGTGTAGATTCTGGAGAACTCGTTCAGGTAGAAGGTCGAAACGGCACCGGGAAAACCACACTGCTGCGTATTATTACTGGCTTAGGTGATCGCGATAACGGCGAAATTTATTGGAACAAAGAGAACATCGAGTCAAACCGAGACGCTTTCCACCAAGATTTGCTTTTCTTAGGTCATCAGACTGGGGTAAAGCGCGAGCTTACTGCCTACGAGAACCTTAGGTTCTATTTAAGCATTCATTCGAAAAAGCTCGTTGATAAGCAGGCCATCTATAATGCGCTGACTAAGGTTGGCCTTGCTGGTCGAGAAGATGTTCCTGTTGCACAGTTGTCTGCGGGCCAGCAGCGTCGCGTTGCTTTGGCTCGTTTGTGGTTAAGTAATCACAAACTTTGGATTCTTGATGAACCTTTGACTGCGATTGATAAGCAGGGTGTTAAGGTATTGGAATCGCTATTTTTGCAACATGCGGAAAATGGTGGAATTGTTATGCTCACCACACACCAAGATATGTTTGCCGATAACCCAAAACTTAGAAAAATAAAATTAGGGATTTAGTCATGTTCGGCACTATAAACAGCATTATAAGACGTGAACTGCTGATTGCTTTTCGACGCCAAGCGGACATTTTTAACCCTCTGTGGTTCTTTATTATTGTCATCACCCTGTTCCCATTGAGTATTGGCCCAGAACCAAACTTGTTAGCCCGCATTGCAGCGGGCATTGTTTGGGTTGCGGCACTGCTTTCCGCGCTTCTTTCCCTCGAACGTTTGTTCCGTGATGATTTTCAAGACGGCGCACTAGAGCAAATGATGCTAATGCCTGTGCCTTTGCCCATAGTGGTGATCTCCAAAGTGATTGCTCACTGGTTATTGACAGGCCTGCCGTTAATTTTGATTAGCCCGTTACTGTCGATCTTGCTTTCATTAGATTTCAATACTTGGCTAGCGGTAGTTTTGACACTTTTAGTCGGGACGCCAACCTTGAGTTTTATCGGCGCTATTGGCGTGGCTTTAACGGTCGGATTACAAAAGGGTGGCGTGCTGCTTAGCTTGCTGGTACTGCCGCTCTATATTCCGATATTGATTTTTGCGACATCAGCGATTGATGCCGCCT
>NZ_JATABG010000301.1:0-4449 GCF_036533755.1 Vibrio sp. M260118
TTTCGTTCACGTGAAGCCATTTCAAACATTCTTAAAGGCCAAGACGATCGTCTGCTTGTAATCATAGGTCCATGTTCGATTCATGACCCGGAAGCGGCTATTGAGTATGGTAAACGACTAAAAGTTTTGCGTGATGAGCTGGGTGACCGCCTAGAAATTGTTATGCGTGTTTATTTCGAGAAGCCACGTACAACGGTAGGTTGGAAAGGCCTAATTAACGACCCTTATCTAAACGACACGTTTAAGATTAACGACGGTCTGCGTATGGGCCGCAAACTGCTTCTAGATCTGACTGATATGGGAATGCCTACGGCAAGTGAGTTCCTAGATATGATCACTCCTCAATATGTGGCGGATCTAATTAGTTGGGGTGCGATTGGTGCACGTACTACTGAATCACAAGTTCACCGTGAACTAGCGTCAGGTATCTCATGCTCGGTTGGTTTTAAAAATGGTACTGACGGCAACATTAAAATTGCTTCTGATGCGATCCGCTCAGCGAGTGCATCACACCATTTCTTGTCGGTAACTAAGTACGGTCACTCGGCGATTATCGAAACGGCGGGTAACCCAGATTGTCACTTGATTCTTCGCGGCGGTAAAGAGCCAAACTACAGTGCAGATCACGTAGGTGCGATCAAGCAGGAACTTGAGGCTTCAGGTCTACCGAAGAAAGTGATGATTGACTTTAGCCACGCGAACAGCTCTAAACAGTTCAAGCGTCAAATGGTTGTAGGTGAAGACGTAGCAAGCCAAATTGCTGGTGGCGAAGATGCTATCTTTGGCGTGATGATCGAGTCTCACTTAGTGGAAGGCCGCCAAGACCTAGTTGAAGGTAAAGCGCCAACTTACGGTCAATCTATTACTGATGCTTGTATTGGCTGGGATGACACTGAAACTGTACTTCGCCAACTTGCAGACGCGGTTGTAGAGCGCAGAAGCAATAAGTAGTGCTTAACGCCACTTGATATCCAAGTGGCGTTTTTATTTTGATTGGCGCTAACTTTGAATGGATGTACTAAACACGGTGGTTCGGTTCCTACCCCTGCTCTTTGAGTGGTATAGCGCTTTATCGCTACGACCTACAACCATATCTTCCGATAAATCGTTGGGTTTGAACGCAGAGACGCCAATGCTAGCGGTGACACTCACTTCTGACATGCCAATTTTGCATGGCGTTGTTTCTATCGCCAAGCGAAGTCGCTCCGCAATATAAAAACCTAGCTCTTCGTCTGTGTTGGGGAGTAGAACAGCAAACTCTTCTCCACCAAACCGGCAGAAAATATCCTTTTCTCTCAGGTGAGTTGAACATACCTGTGAAAGATGCTTAAGTACGTTGTCCCCGACCTGATGGCCATAAGAGTCGTTAACATGTTTGAAATGGTCAACATCGAGCAAAAGTAAACAGCCGACTTGATGAGTTGTCTTGGCTTGTTCGAAAGAGAATTGCATCATTTTCATCAAGGATCTGCGGTTAGTTACACCGGTCAGTTCATCGGTTTCTGATAAGTACCTGAGTTCATTCTCGAGACTAATTTGCTGGGTGATATTTTTCACTGACCAAAGAATGGTCTTTTCACCCTTATATTCAATATCAAGTGGGCGAATAACGCCTTCGTACCAGACATCAGATCGAACTTCGGGAAACCCAACGATGGGAAAGGTTTCTCCCCGAGTAAAGCCATATTTGACTAACTGCTCTGTACCCGTACTGATCGCTCGACTAATGAGAACACTGAAGTTTTTCGCTCTCTGTTCGTCGAACAGATCATGAATGCTATATCCAATCAGTTTTTTGTTGTCAAACCCTGGTGTAGTGGTGAAACTATCGTTGCCAAATGCTTCGATATAAGTACCGCTTTCAGTAACAATGAAGATAAATTGCGGAAGAGTATTGAGAATGATCTCATGGCTATCTTGTAGACTAATCTTCATGCTTTAGTTTACTTGCGGTTTATGAAAAAAGCAGAGTGTATAAGATTTGATCTTATAAATACAGGCTTATTGAGAGGTTAATCACTAAGCTATTGAGTGCTAATGTTGTTTTATTTTAAGTCGTTATAGTGGAGTTTTAGTTCTAATATGAGGGAGTTACTGTCGTTAACGACTACCTCGATGACTAAAAAATGTTTGAATTCAAATAATAGCATGATCTAGCGTTAAGTTTGACCGGTGTGAGTTGATTATTGGGGTAAGAAGGAGCCGTTTAGCGGTAACAAGCCAAACAGTCCCTTCTAATGAGTTCTTATGCTAAGCAGTAAAGGTTAACAAACCTTATCCAACTTTGGGCAAGGGTTTGGTTCCTCCTCTTCCTCTGTGTTATCAGAAAATATCTCCGCAACAGCGCTTCGTTCAAGTTCCCCTTGCAAGTTTCCATCATCATCGACAACGGGTAGTGAATAGTCACAAGACATGGTATCAACCAGTACCTTCTCGATAGCAGCATCTGGAGAGACAGCGGGCACTTCTTCGTAGATCTCTTGGTGAATTTCTTCCTCTGTAGAAGGATCTTTTGCCGCGTCCATTAAGCCTTCTTTAGTAAGAACACCCTGGTAGCCATCTTCGGTTACGTGGTAAGCATAGTCTTGTTTAAAGCCTTTCATCTGGGCGATAGCTTCTTGAATAGTGTTCGCGGTGATGCGGTAAGCCGGTGGGTTCATCACCGTTTCAACCGTCAGTGCACGAGCGCGGTTAACATCTTTAACGAAGGCTTCAACATAGTCATCGGCTGGATTGAGAAGAATCTCATCAGGAGTGCCTTGTTGCACCAACTCACCATCTTTAAGGATAGCGATTCGATCACCTAGACGCAGTGCTTCGTCTAAATCGTGGGTAATGAAGATAATGGTTTTGTGCAGTTTTTCCTGCAACTCAATTAACTGATCCTGCATTTCACTGCGGATGAGGGGATCAAGAGCAGAGAAGGCTTCATCCATAAGTAGGATTTCGGCGTCAGTACATAGAGCACGGGCTAAACCAACACGTTGTTGCTGGCCGCCTGATAGTTGAGATGGGTATTGATTCTCGTAGCCTTTAAGACCAACCGTATCGAGCCATTGATTGGCTTTTTTAAGACGCTCTGTTTTCTCGAGGCCTTGGATTTCTAACCCGTAGGCAACATTGTCCACAACTGTGCGGTGAGGCAGTAAACCAAAACGTTGGAACACCATCGACATCTTGTGGCGACGGAACTCTTCAAGCTCTTTTTGGCTCAACTGCATCACATCCGTACCTTCAACCAGAATTTGCCCTTCTGTTGGGTCAATAAGGCGATTGAAGTGGCGAATCAGAGTCGACTTACCTGAGCCAGATAAGCCCATGATAACGAAGATTTCACCTTGATTGATCTGCAGGTTGATCTCTTTAAGGCCAACGGTGTGACCAGTATCGGCTAAGACTTGGTCTTTGCTGTCCCCTTGTTTTACACGCTCCATCACTGATTGTGGCTTTTGACCAAAAACCTTGTATAAGCCACTGATTTCAATAAGTGGTTTAGTCATGTTTAAGATCTCCTAAGTGAGCCTGAGTACGTTTAGCATACGCTTGGGAAGCGCGATCAAAAAGAATCGCCAGAGCAACGATGGCAAAGCCATTGAGTAGGCCAAGAGTGAAATATTGGTTGGTGATGGACTTCAGCACGGGTTGGCCAAGGCCTTTAACGCCAATCATCGACGCGATAACGACCATTGATAGTGCCATCATGATGGTTTGGTTAATACCAGCCATGATGGTTGGCATAGCCAGTGGCAGCTGAACACCGAATAGACGTTGTTTGGCACTTGCCCCAAAGGCTGTTGACGCCTCGAGTACCTCTTTATCCACCAATCGAATACCTAGGTTCGTTAATCGAATCACAGGTGGAATTGCGTAGATAACGACCGCGATCAGGCCAGGAATTTTGCCGATCCCCAATAGCATTACGACAGGAATGAGATAGACGAATGCAGGCATGGTTTGCATCACGTCGAGCATGGGCGTAACTACGGATTGGACTCTATTTGAGCGTGCCATGGCGATGCCAATAGGAATACCGAGCACAATAGACAACATGGTACAAACGGTAATAATGCTCAGCGTTCGCATTGTGTCTTCCCACATACCGAAGTAGCCAATCAGTATCAGAGAAACGAAACAGCCAACAGCTAACTTCCAAGAGCGACTGGCAGCGTAAACTAAGCCCGTACACACGGCTAAAACGATCACCCAAGGCGTAGATATGAGTAGTTTTTCGAACCAAATTAAAAAAGAGAGGAGAGGGTCGAAGAATGATTCGATAAGATCGCCATATTCTCGCGAGAATTCTCGATATGCACCATCGAGCGTTTTGCGGATCGCTCTTAGGTCTGAACGTTCCATTTCAGGAAAGCTGTTGAACCAGCTATCAGTAGACATCAATAAGTTCCTTTTATTCTCCTTCGCTACGTTGGCAGCGAAGGAGTACATCAAAAG
>NZ_JATABG010000302.1:0-4447 GCF_036533755.1 Vibrio sp. M260118
TTAACTTGGAAAGACTCTTCAGAACTTTGGTTCACACCCTCGACTAGCTGATCCGCCACATCTTTGATAGATGTAATGTTCTGCGTGATTTCGCTAGTGACATGAGTTTGCTCTTCTGCCGCCGTTGCAATCTGAGTTGCCATATCGCTAATCAGAGTTACCGCCTGATTAATTTCACCTAGCGCCGTTGCCGCTCGGTCTGCATCTTCCACAGATAGCTCTGCCAAGTTTGCACTACTGTTCATAATAGATACGGCTCGACTCGTGGTCTCTTGCAGCACCGCAATAGTGTTATTGATCTCTTCTGTTGAAGAGTGAGTTCTTTGTGAAAGTACGCGAACTTCGTCTGCAACCACAGCAAACCCCCTGCCCTGCTCACCGGCACGTGCCGCTTCGATAGCCGCGTTTAGTGCAAGCAGGTTAGTTTGTTCAGCGATACCCTGAATCGTAGAAAGTACCGTTGAGATCTCTTGACCGTGACGCTCTAGTTCACCAACCACATCGCTTGCGCTTTGGAGTTCAATTGCCAGTTTGTTAATCGAACCTTTAGTATGTTCGACCAGTGCTTGACCATGATCTGTACTCCCTGCCGAATCTTGCGCGGCTTGCGCAGTTCTCTCCGCATGAGAAGCGATTTCTTGGGTGGCGCTTGCAAGTTCTGTTACCGCGGTCGCGACCATAGTGATCTCTTGCTGTTGGTGATGAATCTCATCAACAGATCGTTGTGCACGACGAGTACTAGAGTCTGACTGTTGAGTAAGCTGCGAAGACTGCTCTCGGATATGACCAATTAACTGCTGTAAACTGCCGACAAACACATTGAAATTGTGCGCAAGTTTGCCAACCTCATCCTGTGATTCAACCTCGATGCGTTGAGTTAAATCACCGCTGCCGTTAGCAATTTGCTCCAACGCGTTCGACACGTTAGTCAATGGGCGGAACAGAATATTACATAAAAGATTGAACAGCAGCGTACAAATCACAACGACAATACCAGTGACCAGTAACTGGCCCCATACCGCATCAAACAAAGGTGAAACTAGAGAGTCATAGTCAACAACAATCACCGTTGCAAGACCTGTACTGCCGATAGCACTAGCATAAACAACCGATTTTTTGCCTAACACATCAACCAACAAGTCATGACCAGAGGTTAACGCTTGCTTGATCGTCCCTTCACTGAGCCCTAGCTCTGCAAGTGATTTGTTGAGTAGTTTGGTATTCTTATGAGCAAAGATATTGCCTTGGTTATTGGCAATAAACATGTAACCATCACCCGGTAGAATAACCTTCTCCATACCACTTAAGATATCGGTAATTTCAACATCAGCACCAAGCACTATCTGTTGACCATGCAGATTCATTGCTTTACCCAACGAAACTACGTTGGCACCAGTCGCCGCTGCTACCGTTGGGTTATCCATAAATACCTTGCTTGGTTGTTTTACCGCATTTGTGTACCAGCCCCATACACGAGGGTCGTCATTGCCCGGTGGTAAAATCACGCCATTGGCATTATTTTGGCTACCATCTGGGTAAGCTAAGAACACGTTGTCAAAACTCGCAGCGTCTTTGATTTGTTTAAGGTGAGTAACGATATCTTCTTGCTTAGATTCTTGAGACAAAGAAGTTAACGCGCGCTCCTTTGACAGAATCCAATCCGATACATATTGGTTGTATGAAGATGCGGTGCTATCCAGGCGTTGCTCCACTTCAACAGTAAGTCTTTCTAATGAAGCTCGGAATGAAAGCCCCTCAACCAACAGTCCCCCGATGACTATGGCAACACTCGCAGAAATTGCGAGCTTATTCTTGAGTGATAATTTTTTAAGCATGCTTTCCACTTATTGTTTTATTTATGTACTGGACTTTTATAAGTCAGCGTCATTATATTTCGAGCTTGGAAATAAATACTGATCTTGCTCGAATAATTAGCAATTTTTTTCTATTACTGGGAGCTCGACTCAAAAAAATATCTGCAAGAATGTCGAGCCCCTAAAAGCCTAAGCAATAACACAATACGCTCAAGCCACATCGCGAACTCTCAGCAACTGAAGTCGCTCTAACATTCCATTGGCTAGGTCTATATATCTGAACCAACACGCCAAAGCTGCCGTACTAAGTTTAAACACTGATTGCAAAAGATAGCGCTGACACTACTTGATTTGGTTCATTTATAGATGGCATGAATCTGTGTCGATTCATCTTCAGTTCTTCTGTGGTCTGACATCTTGTACTCGGTCACAAATTGCAATTAAACACATATTTTTTAAGCAAAATTCTAAAAACCAACTAACCTTAAATAAGAAAGGATTTTGCTTTTCTATGCGGGTTTATTGTCATTTTGACAGGTTCAGAGGGGAATTCATTATGAGTATTTTCGACCATTTCCAAGCGCGCTACGAAGCCTCAAAGGATGAGGAGCTATCACTACAAGAGTTTTTGGCTCTATGTAAAGACGATAAAAGCGCATATGCCAATGCAGCAGAACGTCTTCTCATGGCCATTGGTGAGCCAGAGGTGATCGACACAGCGCAAGACCCACAACTAAGTCGTATTTTCTCAAACCGAGTCATCTCTCGCTACGACACATTCAAAGATTTCTACGGTATGGAAGATGCCATTGAGCAGATCGTTTCCTACCTAAAACACGCCGCACAAGGGCTCGAAGAGCGTAAACAGATTCTCTACTTACTTGGCCCTGTAGGTGGTGGTAAATCATCATTGGCGGAAAAACTCAAAGCACTCATGCAGCAAGTACCTATTTATGTGCTTTCGGCTGACGGTGAACGCAGCCCGGTCAATGACCACCCATTCTGCTTATTCGACGTCAACGAAGACGGCGAGCTGCTAAAGAAAGAGTACGGTATCGAGAAGCGCTACTTGCGCTCTATCATGTCTCCTTGGGCAGCGAAACGTCTGCACGAATTTGGCGGCGACATTTCTAAGTTCAAAGTCGTTAAAGTAAGACCTTCGATTCTAGACCAATTAGCTATCGCTAAAACTGAGCCTGGCGATGAAAACAACCAAGACATTTCATCACTGGTCGGTAAAGTCGATATCCGTCAACTAGAACACTTCTCACAAGATGACCCAGACGCGTATAGTTACTCTGGTGCACTATGTCGAGCAAACCAAGGTTTGATGGAGTTCGTTGAGATGTTTAAAGCGCCGATCAAGGTGCTCCACCCGCTACTTACGGCTACTCAAGAGGGTAACTACAATGGTACCGAAGGTCTGTCGGCCCTGCCATTTGACGGCATGATTCTGGCGCACTCGAACGAATCAGAGTGGCAAACGTTCCGTAATAACAAGAACAACGAAGCCTTCCTTGACCGTGTATACATAGTCAAAGTGCCATATTGTCTACGCGTATCTGAAGAGGTGAAAATTTACCAGAAACTGCTCGACCACTCAGAACTATCAAAAGCGCCTTGTTCACCAAGTACACTAGAGCTGCTTTCTCAATTTAGTATCTTGTCGCGCCTCAAAGAGCCGGAAAACTCATCCATCTTCTCGAAAATGCGCGTTTATGATGGTGAAACATTGAAAGATACCGATCCGAAAGCGAAGAGCTACCAAGAGTACCGTGACTTTGCTGGCGTGGATGAAGGTATGTCAGGGCTATCAACCCGTTTCGCGTTTAAGATTCTCTCGCGAGTGTTTAACTTCGACCAAACTGAAGTAGCGGCCAACCCTGTTCATCTGTTCTACGTCATTGAGCAACAAATTGAACGCGAGCAGTTCCCTCAGGAGACCGCAGAGAAATACCTAGAGTTCTTGAAAGGTTACCTAGTACCGCGATACGTCGAGTTTATCGGTAAAGAGATTCAGACTGCTTACTTAGAGTCTTACTCAGAGTACGGCCAGAACATCTTTGACCGCTACGTAACCTACGCAGATTTCTGGATTCAAGACCAAGAATACCGCGACCCAGAAACAGGCCAACTATTTGACCGCTCTGCACTAAACAATGAACTAGAAAAAATCGAAAAAACGGCCGGAATTAGTAACCCGAAAGATTTCCGTAATGAGATCGTTAATTTTGTTCTTCGTGCCCGCGCGAACAACAATGGTACCAATCCGGTTTGGACAAGTTACGAGAAGCTTCGTACCGTTATCGAGAAGAAAATGTTCTCGAATACGGAAGAGTTGCTCCCTGTTATCTCCTTTAACACTAAAACCTCTTCTGAAGATCAGAAGAAACACGATGACTTCGTCGCACGTATGATGGAGAAAGGCTACACAGAGAAACAAGTTCGCTTGCTATCTGAATGGTATCTACGCGTACGTAAGTCTTCTTAATAGCAGTGTTTGCCCATGAATCCCTACCAGAGGCTCTCTGGTAGGTGATTGGATGCACAAATGTCTATGACATCGATTGGCATACGAATATGAGATGAGGGGTGACTCATGGCGCAATTTATTGACCGACGACTGAACGGCA
>NZ_JATABG010000303.1:0-4437 GCF_036533755.1 Vibrio sp. M260118
CGATTCCTCAGGGGTCGATATCACAGATGGTGTCTCCGTCACAAATTTAGATTTGTGTGCCCTGGTGGTGGAATTGGTAGACACAAGGGATTTAAAATCCCTCGGCGTTCGCGCTGTGCCGGTTCAAGTCCGGCCCGGGGCACCATCTAATCAACGCTTTATGCGACACTAGCTCAGTTGGTAGAGCGCAACCTTGCCAAGGTTGAGGTCACGAGTTCGAACCTCGTGTGTCGCTCCAAATTACGAAGCCCCAGCAGAAATGCTGGGGCTTTTTGGTATATGTGTGCAATTTTAGTGCAACTCTTCTCATTTTTGCACCATGCTCTACCATCCCCATCCTATGCATCTTCATCGCATATAAATATTAGTTATTAAAAAACAATGCGTTAAGCAGTTTGTGTGACATTATGCAACTTGTGGTGCGCATGTTGCTAATTTATAGACATAACAATAAGTTGGTGTGTATATGAATAAGCACCAAACATGATCAGTATACTCACTAAATAAGGATCGTTTATGCGTGTATATGTTCAGTCGTTGGGCTTGGTTGGGTCTATTCGAGTTCAGTTAGTTCTGCTATTTATCAGTGCACTTCTAGCGGGCTTAGGCTTTCTGCAACAGGGTTTTGCCGTTCTGTTTGTCAGTTCCTTTATGGTGCTATGGGCAATGCAGGCGACAAAGAATGACCAAACTGCATTATCTCACTATATGAAAACTGCTATCGACAAGAAAGTTGAAGCAGACAATCTGGTCATTGATTCAAGTCGAGCAGGGCCGCTGCAGGCATTGTTCCCACTGTTAGACAATTTGGTTCGTTTGAATCATCGCAAATTAAAGTCTGTTCATTCTGTGGGTGATGAAATGCATTACTCAGCGACTGAACTTGCGGGAAATGCTCGTAATGTCGCCGCATATAGTCAGCAGCAAGCAGACATTATTAATACCTCGGCGTCCGCTGCCACTGAAATATCACATAGCATCGAAGAAGTGTCACAGCGTATTGAGCAAACACGACTTTCTGCCGATGAGGGCGATCAGCTTTGTACATTAAGCCAAACCGAAATGCGTAACACACAACAGCAGATGGCGAATGTGGTAAGCAGTGTTAAAAAGACAGAGCAAAGTTTGAAGGTACTTGAAGAGAAAATGGTTTCGATTACCGACATGTCAGACGTCATTCGTGATATGGCAGAGCAAACTAACTTATTATCGTTGAATGCGGCGATTGAAGCCGCGAGAGCAGGGGAACAAGGTCGTGGGTTTAATGTCGTGGCAGAAGAGGTTCGCCGCTTAGCGCAAACTAGTCATGAATCAGCGAGCGCCATAACCCGACAAGTTAAAGAGGTGACAGAGAGTATGGTCTCAGTGGGTGAGCAAGTCAGTGATGTCGCCCAATCGAGCAGTCTCAGTCAGGCTAGCTTAGCCTCTGCACTTGAGGCAACAGAGCAGGTTATCTCGTCTCTCCACAACGTGTCTGACCAGATAAGTGGTATTGCGACGGCTTCAGAGCAACAAACTATTGCGACGAAAGAGATCTCTAAGAGTATGGAAGAGGTGGCTCAGGTCGCGGGTAAAAATGCCATCATGGCAAAAGAGAATGCCAATGTAGCCGAGCATCTTAAAGGGCTAACAGCTTAGTCAATAGGGGATAGTGATAATGATTTCAATGGTTGTAACAACGGCTTTCTTGGGTGCAGGTGTCGCGTTATTTTTAACTATCACCTATTTTTATCGCAAGCGCGCTGATATTGCTCGTCAGTCTCAGGGCCTTACGCTGCTAAAAGAGTTTCGTGTTTTAGTTACTTTGACCCAGCAGCATCGAGGATTAACTAATGGTTTGTTGAACGGTGATAAGTTACTGATGCAGCAAATCAGGCCTATTCAGGCTCAGGTAAACCAAGCAATCTCGAGCTTAGAAGTAGAGCAATGGATCGCTAAAAATGCGGAATGGCAAGATATTAAGCACCGTTGGGAGCAAATCTGTCTTGACCATGAAGTGATGCATCCGGAAATATCCTTGAAACGCCACACCGCACTAATCCGTTGTATACTTTTCTTAGTTGATGATTGCGCCGAACACTACCGTTTATACGAGATAGAGCATGGAGAACAAGGTTCAATACGCTTTTTGTGGCAAGGTATTTTAGTCACTGCTGAGCATATTGGGCAGGCGCGTGCGATAGGTACTGGTGTTGCTGCGGCTCAGGAGTGCAGCAGTGTTGATCGAATTCGTCTCAACTATCTCAATCAGGCCATCGGTCAAATTGATTTTCTTGAAAATAGTAAAACCTTGGATGAGTTAAAAGCGACCATCGAATCTAAGATATTAGTAGATTCGGAAAAAATTTCTCCGAGTGACTATTTTGGTCTCGCGACGGCGGCAATCGAAACTTTGCTGACCAGTTTTGACAAAACACTGGAAGATACTCACAAGAACTTAGCAGGCTCTATGAAGTCTTAGGCATAAACTAATGTGCTACAAAGGAGCTGTAGCAACTGTTATACGAATAAAGATGTAACTAGACCACGTTTTATACATTCACGGTGTGAATTTAATAATAAATAACATAGAATGCCCTCGTTTCAAAAATGTAGACGATTGATTTCTGGGAATGGGGCAAATGTTGAGCACAAAATGGTTAGTCGCAGTTAGCAGCTTGGTAGTAATTTGGTTTAGTTTTGCGGCAAAGGCTGAATCCATTGCATCATTTCCTGACGACTTTCTCGATTGGCCGGTGGTTAAAGAGTCAGCCAACCTACCTGCAGACACGGTTCTTCCGCCTGAAACTTCCCTGTTTATCCAAGAGTCAGTACGTTCTTACAGCTGGATCAATAATGGCGAGGGTTCCCCGCTGACTATCCGTGTAAATCCCGCTAAGATTGAACAATACAAAACTCATGGGCCATATAGTGATGGCATAACTGCGGTAGCAGTATCAGAGGCTCAAGGTATTGTTTGGGTGACCGAACACATAGGCGGCGAAGCCGTGTATGGCAGTTATAACCGTCAGGGTGAAGATATTAGCCATACGCATCCAAGTCTACAGCCTAGTTTTTGCCAAGGATGTCATAGTACTTATAAAGACATATGCGTGAATGGTACCTGTACCGAGCCTGTACTTGGCGTATACAGTGAGTAACACGTTTGACCTTCCGAGATATCTCTCCGCATAGACTGGCGGTAAAGCTATCTATCAATCAGATGCTATTAATATCGCATCTTTTTTTGGTACTGGTACTGATCACTGGTTTTAGTATTACTCGCTATCAAAGTGAGTGGAATAGGCATATCGAATATTCTGCTTCGGTCGCCAAACTCAACCTCGCCCCACATATTTCGTTTTTGTCGAGCTCGGTAGCGGGTATCAACTACGCTAACCTAATGATGCCGACCACGAAGCAGATGCTGTCCTCAATAGAAGACCTTGAGTTTCTCGAGGTCGTAGGGACTTCTGACTACTCTAATCAATCTGTCCAAGTTCGTTATTTCAAGCGTTTTGATTACCTTTGGCGTGAAGATGTTAAAGACGAAGAGATAGAAGAGGGTGAACAAAAACTTGATTTGTTAAGAGCTCAGATAGAACTCGCTAAGTCTGCCGAGAATAAATTACGCCTAGGCAAGCTAGAGTTTATTCAAACGCGAGTACAGCGTGATTATGAAGCTTTGGTCGAGAGTCGCTACATATCTAATAACGTCTATATACCTTGGGCAAAACCGGCTCAAACCCAAGACGCTTTCTATCTAGATGAAGAGCTATGCACATTAAATATTGTCTTGCCGCTAATCAATCAAAATGGCGGCGAGGTTTGGGCTGTTTTTGATGCTAGTGAACTGACGGTGCTTAGGATGTCTCTGATCAAAGAGATTGTCACTGAAGCTGTGATCGCACTATTTATCTCATTAGTACTAATTAGCTGGGTGGCACACTGGATTGTTGCACCGCTTAAGTCGCTCGCCAACCATATGCGCTCAGAAGATATTAATGGTGACAAGGATCTATCCGAGCTTGCCCGCAGTGATGAAATTGGACAACTCGCTAGAGCTTATAAAGGGTTATTGATTAAGCTTGATGATCAGTTGACGGTGCTACGTAATCAATCCGACACAGACCCTTTGACAGGGTTAGGCTCTAGGCATAAATACTCGCGTACTGTACTGCCATATTTGAAGAAAAACTTAGCCCAAGGTCACTACGTTGGATTGGTCGTGTGTGACATCGATAACTTCAAACCTTTCAATGATATATACGGCCACACAGAAGGTGACAATGCCTTAGCTCTGGTTGGCGAGAAGATTAAACTGCATGTTAACCAAAACGATCTTGCGTTCCGTTATGGGGGAGAAGAATTCGTTATTTTCTGCGCAAGAGCAGAGGTGGATGGACTTACCCGCTTTACAGAGCAGCTTTGCCAAGAGATCTCGGTTCTAGGTATTAC
>NZ_JATABG010000304.1:0-4430 GCF_036533755.1 Vibrio sp. M260118
TGTGATTAAAAGAGAGTATGACTCACTTAAGCGCGAGGTTGATACCAACGCAAAACTGTACGATTTGTTTTTAAACCGCCAAAAAGAAACGTCTGCAACCAGTGATTTTAGTTCTTCTAATGCTCGTTTTAGTGACTATGCGATAACACCGGAGTTTCCTGCTAAGCCAAACAAAAAGCTTATAGTAGCTTTATCATTCGTGGCAAGCATGGGTTTTGCCGTTGTGATTGTTATTTGTCTTGATGCGTTTAATAACACCATTGAAACGGCCAGAGACTTTGAAAATAAGCTTGGGCTTTTGCCTACTGGTACAATTCCCCTTGTTAAAGACAGAAAATCCAAGAAAGCCCCAATTGACTCAGGATCTTTCAGCAGCGAAAAGTTTGTTTTGTTCCATGAGGCAGTTGATTCTGTACGTACCTCTTTACTATTGAATCTTCACAACTCACAGCGCAAGGTTTTGGCGGTATCATCTTCCGTACCGGGTGAAGGGAAAACTACCACTTCAATTGCTCTAGCGAACTCATTCGCTAAGCTAGAAAAAGTACTACTTATTGATTGTGATTTACGTAAGCCATCCATTGCACCAAGGTTTGGCTTATCAAACAGCCAGCCAGGTCTGACCAATGTTCTTTTAATGAACGCTACCATTGAAGACACCATTGTAACTATAGGTGAATCCAACCTCGATGTCTTATGCGCCGGTATGTTAACCGCCAATCCACAAGAGCTTTTAAGTGGCAATAAGTTTGAGAAACTGCTTACTCACCTAGAAAGTAAATATGATCGCGTCATTATAGATACTTCACCTATTTTACCTGTAAAAGATGCGTTCATTGTAGGTAAGTTAGCCAGAGGGGTTCTTTTGGTGCTTAAAGCGAATAGCACCACCAAGTCAGTTTACAAGCACACTATGACACTGTTTGGTAAGCATGAGATTAATGTTGATGGCGTTGTGTTGAATCAGGTCCTCGCAACGAAAAAAGGATCTCATACTTATTCGAATTATTCACAACACGCATATGGAAATAATTAAGAACCAAGTAGTGTACTCAAAGGCTGAAGTACTTAGTGTTTTTCGTGCCTAACCCTGACAAAGACATCGTGATGAATTTTTACATTGCTGAGCTATAAAAATACGCGGCCAACTATATGTTATCGACAAAAACTAGCTTTATGAATGGAATGGTTTAACTTTGCAGTGCGGTTAGACTCGGGGGTTGGAATGGTGCGAGAAGGCCTTTATTAAGACTCTTGTAGCTGCTATCCATCTGTTTGTTCTGGATGTGGTTACGATACACCATGTTTCTTTAAAGACGTACAAACATTAGCTCGTTTTATTGAAGCTATCTGATACAAATCAGATATTTAGAAAGCATGTCAATCAGTACAAAACAGGATAAGAATTTATTTGAACATAATACTGAGCACTTTAACATTAATCTAAACGGGAAAATTATTGCGCTTTGGGAGCCTGTCACTTAAACCTTCTTTGTGCGGCAGTCGCAAAGGAGAAAGCTTATAACTCAGACAAAATGGCGGAAACGCAGCGTATTTTTGGTAATAGAGCTGATCTAACGCTAATGGGTACCAAAGAGCAGGCTTCAAAGGTGATGAAGCATTTGCTATTTGTAGCGAGTGGCAAAACCTTAGTACATCTGACGTCGAGCACAATAGAGAAGAGTTAGATGAGGCCGATATTTTTGATGGGTGTGACTTATTCGAACCAAGTGTCATGAAACAAGTAGTCTTTGCTTAACGTTCTATTGGCCGCTAATTAAATTGAGATTTATGTATGAAAGTATTGTTAGTTGGAAATCATAGTTGTTCTAATCGTGGAGATGCAGCTATTACTCGTGGCCTTTTAGAATTTTTTAATGGGTCAGACGATGATATCAAGGTCTATTCAAGGTATCCAATAGGGGCTTCGAATATACTTGGAATTAAGGTAATTGATGATCTTACTAAAGCATCAACCGTTAGAAAAAGCTTTACTTCAAAGATCGTAAATAAAATCTGTTGGAAATTAAATGCCGATCCAGTTGTTTTATTAATGGTCAGTGCATTCTATTTGCCTTTTTTGAAGATTTATTTGCCGAATAGTATAAAGTCTATGATGAATGACATGGAAAAATGCGACCGAGTAATTCAAGTGGGCGGGTCTTTTTTTGTTGATTTATATGGTCTTGCCCAATACAGGCTAATGCTTTGTGCAATATTGACAGGAAAGCCTGTTTATTTGGTTGGGCATAGTTTGGGCCCATTTAATGGTTGGTTGTACAAAAAAATATCTGGGTGGTGCTTTAGCAAAGCTAAAGGAATTATCATTAGGGATGAAGCAAGCAAAGACGAGGTAGAAAAAGTATTTCCTAACCTTGATTTTGTGATGGGGGCTGATACTGCCTGGCTGGTAAAATCTAAATCACAGAGTATTAAAAATAATACGGTTGCAATGACCGCAAGACATTTAGCTCCTTTTGATAAACGTTTGGGTATTTCTCAAGATGAGTATGAAGAAAAGATGGCTGCGCTTTGTGAATATTTAATAGAGCTTGGATTGAAGGTTAATTTTTACTCAACTTGTACATCGTTTGATGGTTATCATAATGATGACCGAATTGTAGCAAACTCAATTAGAGATAAAGTCAAAGGTGATAAGAGAGAGCTTGTTACTGTAGTTATGGATGAGCTTGATGATGTTCAGTTAGGTGAAGAGTTTGCAAAATGCAAACTTACTATTGGAACTAGATTGCATAGCTGTATCATTTCAATGAATTTCGGAACGCCAGCTATAGCAATTGGGTATGAGCATAAGTCGAAAGGGTTGTACTCTTCAATGAAATTGGATGACTATATTATTGACTTGGAGGGTTTTAATCTCAATGAGCTAAAGGATATGGCGATTAAGTTAATCGATAATATAGATGAGAACAACCATATTTATAGCGATGCTGTTATAGAACAAAGAGTTTCAGCGACCCGAGCAATCAACAAGCTACTGAATAATAAAATGGAATTTTAAGAGTGTTAAAAGGGATTGGCTCTACATTTTTCGCTTCTGGTTATGTTGCGCTTACTCAAGTTGCTCTACTTGCCTTCTCTGCTAGATACCTATCTAGTGTTGAACTAGGTTGGGTTTCAATAGGTAGTGCAATATTGGCTTTCTCCAATGTATTTATAGACTCAGGGATAGGAACTTATATTATCTATAGGCGAAATCTAAAAAGGAAAGAGCTGAACTCCCTTTTGTTATGCAGTATGTTTCTTTCAATGCTAGCATACTTGCTTATAGTTGTTCTTTCTGAACCTATTGAAATCTTCTTTGATTCGTCGGGACTGTCTGAAATATTACATTTATATGCTTTATTACTACTTCTTTCACCATTTATGTCTCAATTTCAAGCTCTACTAGTTCTTGAGCAAAAGCTTACAGTATTAGGTGTAATTGATGTGATTACGAAGACTGTTGGAGTTTTATTATCTGTAATGTTGTTAGCGTTTGACTTTGGTGTTAGCGCAATAATATCAGGTTTGCTTACATCTATGTTGCTTAAATCAATAATGATGCAGTTCTCCCTGAAAGATGAATTTAAGGCAAAGTTTAGTGGCTTAGATTGGAGTGTTGTACCTATGGCGTTTCAATATTGTAAATATCAGATAGGTGGTCAGTTACTAAATTTTGCTCGCATGTACATTGATACAATAATTATTGGCAAAATGTTCGACATGTCGCAGTTGGGTCTTTATTCTTTAGCTAAAGAACTAGTAGGAAAAATACCAGCTTTACTAAGTCCAATATACGGTAAGACCATATTCCCAGTAATGACAAGGATAAAAGAAGATGTATCTTTAAGATCTATACTATATAAGGGAGTTAACTTACTAGTAACTTATATTAATGCGGTGGTTTTCTCAAGTGTTGCTCTTTTTGCTGATATAATAGTAACAGTTTTATATGGAGAGAGCGAAAATATTGTAAAATATATTCAAATTCTATGCGTATTTTTCATGGTTAGAGGTTGTGGCGTTATTAACGGTTTCTTTCTACAATCTTTAGGAAAAGTTCGACGTGAGTTTTTTTGGAATTTATTTTCATCAATATTTTTTTCTGCGGGTATCTATACTTTTTCAATGTACGGGATGAGTACTATGCTATGGGGTATGGTGGGAGTTCAGACACTGTTTTTGTCCCTTTCTTTTATTGTTTTTCACTATCCAAACTACCCTGTAAATATTTTAAATTATTTTTGTTCTACGTTAACTCTTATTGCATCTGGTTGCTTCGTAGTTATTGTGGTTTTATTTTATGATCACAGGTTAAATGTTGAATTGTCAATTATTTCTACTCTTTTAACTGTGATATCTTTGTCTATTTTGGTCTTTAGTCTCGTGGGTGGAAGAAAATCTTTGTATTCACTACGTGACATTTA
>NZ_JATABG010000305.1:0-4417 GCF_036533755.1 Vibrio sp. M260118
AGATATTGGTGGTTTTTTGTTCGTTGGAGGTAAAAAAGGCAGCGATTTGCTGCCTTGATTGGAGGATTATTTACTGAAGGTTGGCTTTAGTTGCTCACAAACGTGCCGCGCGAAACCGCTACCTGCTTCGTTATAAATGTTAAAGGCGGCATCGACGCCTCCTTCAATAAGTGCGTCAAGCTGATCCGGGTACTCAGCGATTGCAGCAATCTGGCCTTGGAAGTTTTTACGTCGTAGTTGCTCAAGGGCGATTTGATTACCTTGGTGATGCGGCATGGCTAGTAGGACAAGTTTTACATTTGCAACGTCGAGTATACGTTCCCAAAAGTCAGGGTCGGTTGCATCGCCCGAGATTACATTGCGGCCATGGGCTTTGTGTTGATGAGCGGCATCTTCACGAACCTCAATGCCAAGGCTTATTTTACCATAACGGTTTCTCAGCTCATCATAAGCACCTGTGCCGATGCGCCCCATGCCTAGAATCAGAACTTGAGCATGTCCAGGGTTAATCAGTTGGTCTCGGGTATTGAGCTTTTCGGCTGCATGTTCGCGTAGCCAACGTCCAGAGCGCTGATAAAGCTTATGTCCGTGGCGGTTGAGTGGCGCTGACAGCACAAATGAAATTGAGACCGCGATAGCGAGGGCGACGAGGATATCGCTACTCATCCACCCCATCTTGAACGCCAAACCACCGACAATGAGACCGAATTCACTGAAGTTAAATAGACACAGAGAGGCAAGTAATGAAGTTCGTACGCGGAACTTAAACACATTCAGGACAGTGAAGTAGAGTATCCCTTTTAGCGGCAATAGCAGCATAAACAAGATTGCAAGCGCAAACCCTGACCAGGTTGGCTGTGCAGACAGCCCTATATTTAAGAAGAAGCAGACTAGGAATAGCTCCTTGAGGTTGAATAGGGACTTAGAAAGCTCAGACGCCTTTTTGTGTCCGGCGAGTAGCATACCTAATATTAGTGCGCCTAAATCCGCTTTCATTCCTACTAGTTCAAATAAACCAGCACCTGCAACCAAGGCAAAGAAGATTCCTAGTAGCACGAGCATCTCACCATGGCCCACCCAGTCGAGCATTTTGTAAAACAGTGGTCTGAGCAAAGGCAGTGCGAATAAGCCAATCGCATACCACTCCGGTAGTTTGCCAGTCGATGCCGTTAGAAAGACAACAGCAAAGATGTCCTGCATGACCAGTATACCGATAGCGATGGTGCCATAAGTGGCGTTCATTTCGCCTTTTTCTTGCAGAGACTTCACGGCAAAAACAGTACTGGAAAATGAAAGTGCGAAACCGAGTAAGATGACTTGATCGATAGACATGGCCGCCAATGAACCAACGCCTAAGAATTTGAAACAGAACAGTGCAACGCTAAAAAGCGCAGTGGACAGCAGGTTGTGTATGGATGCTCCAGTCCAAATCTCTTTTGAGAGTAGGGTTTTGATATCGAGTTTTAAACCGATAGTGAAAAGCAGTAGCGTGACACCCAGATCAGCTAAGGTCACTATAGTGTCGTTGGATTGAAAGCCAAATGCGTGTAATCCAAATCCAGCCAATAAAAAGCCGACTAGAGGAGGAAGGTCGCACTTCAGCGCAATAAATCCGGCGAGGAACGCCGCTGAAATCAAGATCAGTTCCATATATTTTCAGTTTCTTCCTAAAAAAAACGGGCTACATATCGTAGCCCGTTATTCTAACTCAATTAGTTACTGAGAGGTGAATGAAGATTAATCTTCTAACAATTTTTGCAACAACACCCCATTTAACATCGCTCGCTTAATCATAGCAAACGCTCCCAATGTCGGTTGCTTATCAATATGTGAAGTGACGATAGGTAGACCGGTGTGGAATGTTGTCAGCGCCTGGTTCTCTACATTTCGGCGGATCGCTGGGAACAGAATGTCTTCACATTGAGTAATATCACCTGCAATGACCACTTTTTGTGGGTTGAACAAGTTAATCGTGATAGCGATTGCTTTACCAAGCTGGTTACCTACGCGAACTAAACTCTGTTTTGCGAGTTCGTCACCCATGTTCGCGTGTTCACATACGTCAGAAATACTGATGGTTTCTAGCTCAGTTAAGCTCGATGCATACCCTTGTTTAATCAGTTTATTGACGCGTTCAACTATGGCAGGGTTAGCTGCTACGGTTTCTAAGCAACCAAAGTTACCGCATTGACACTGCTCGCCGAGTGGGTCTATCTGAATATGGCCGATTTCACCAACGTTGCGGTTGTAACCTAAGAACACTTGACCGTTTACTATGATACCCGCACCAGTACCACGATGAACGCTGACTAAAATAGAGTCTTGGCAATCTTGACTTGCGCCAAAGTAGTGCTCAGCTAGAGCCATACCGCGCACATCGTTCCCCGCGAAACATGGTACGTGAAAGGTGTTCTCAATGAGTTCGGCTAAGGCTAAGTTATCGATAGAAATATGTGGAATGTATTCGACTACGCCTGTTTCTGGATTAACCAGGCCAGGTAGTGCTATACCAATCGCGATCAATTGAGTGATGTGCGTTTGGTTATTATGTACAAATCGCTTCAGTTGAGAGAGTAAACCTTCTACTAACTCTTCTTGGGTGGTGTAGAAGAACTCATGGTAATCAGCAGCGAGTTCTTTGCCGCCCAAATCGTACAGGCTGAATTGAAGGTAGTCACGCCCTAAGCGAACGGCAACCGAGTGAAAAGGCTCGACTTCTGTTGTTAAAGATATTGCTCGACGTCCTCCGGTGGAGGCTTGTTGCGCGACCTCCTTGATTAGGCCGCGCTCGAGTAGCTGGCGGGTGATCTTTGTAACACTGGCAGGGGCCAGTTGGCTAACATCGGCAACTTGAATCCTTGAAATAGGTCCTTGTTGATCGATCAGCCTGTAAACAGCTGCACTATTTAGTTGTTTTACTAAATCTACGTTACCTATTTGTCCGCCATTCATTCTTAATTTTGCTCGTATTGTCCGTTAACAACCGTCGCCTGAACATTGAAGTCACGATCAAATACAGTAAGGTTAGCCACCATGCCTTTTTTAACTCGGCCTAGTTTCTCGTCCAAACCTATTGCTTTTGCAGGGTACAGAGTAGCCATACGCAGTGCTTCGTCCAGTGCGATACCGACGTGCTCAACTGTATTTTGTACTGCCTCAATCATAGTGAGTGCTGAGCCGCCAAGTGTGCCATTTTCATCAACACACTTTCCATCTCGGTAATATACTTTCTTACCAACAAAAATAAAGTAATCCATGTCAGCGCCTGCAGGAGCTGTGGCATCGGTCACTAATACTAATTTTTCGCCCTTAATTTTGTGAGCGATGCGGATGTTTGCATAGTCAACGTGGAAGCCGTCAGCAATGATACCTGCATATACATCAGGGGTATCATAAATCGCGCCAACTACGCCAGGCTCACGACCTGCCATCGGTGTCATTGCGTTGAATAGGTGAGTAGCGAAGGTGATGCCGGACTCAAAGCCTTTACGAGCTTCTGCATAGGTCGCATTGGTATGGCCGATTGAAACGACAATACCTGCGGCTTTTAGGCGTTCGATGTGGTGATGATCATTGTGTTCAGGTGCAAGAGTTACTTTAGCAATTACGTCCGCGTTGTCACACATGAAATCGATCATGCTGTCTTCTGAAGGACGAATATGGTCAACGCTGTGAATGCCTTTTTTCATCACATTGAGGTATGGGCCTTCTAGGTGTAGACCAAGCGACTGATTTTCATACTTGTCATGGTATTCTCTCGCCGCGGCTACTGCCTTGCGCATGTCTTCATCTGAAGAGGTAATCAATGTAGGTAAAAAGCTTGTACAACCCGATTTAAGATTAGCTTCATGCATGATCTGCATCGTTTCAGCGGTTACTTCGTCATTTAGCATTACACCGCCACAACCGTTTAATTGCAGGTCGATAAAGCCCGGGCTGACATTCATGCCGTTAAGGTCGCGTTGCTCAATACCTGATGGAAGCTCGGATATTGGGCATACAGATTCAATTAGATTGTTGTTAATGACTACAGCATGATCAGCGAGCACATCGCTGCTGGTATAGATTTTACAGTTAGTTAGCGCATACATGGTTAGCTAATCCTTATAAGTTTAGATTCTTAAAACCTTTAGTTGTGTAATTGAAGCTTAAATTGTGCGTTGTTAGCTATACTTTATTTGTGAGCTTCAATTAGATCGCAAAATATCTTTAGCAAACGAAAAAATGAGTTCTCAAAATTGTGTAAACACTCCAGTGGCTGCTTCACTGACAAGTGATTTGCGTCGCATTGACTTTAGTCGTTAATACTAGGTATGGCAATCATTGTGGCCTTACTTGTTCTGTAAGAGTAACGCGAAAATCACTTAATTAATGCTATTTTTTTGTATTGTAAAATAAGTTTTATGATCTCGCTAGC
>NZ_JATABG010000306.1:0-4395 GCF_036533755.1 Vibrio sp. M260118
GACGTAGGTTCAGGTCAAATGGGTAAAATCTGTAACAACTTGATGCTTGGGATATTAATGTCTGGCACTTGTGAAGCCCTTAATTTAGGTATTGATAACGGTCTCGACCCAAAAGTGTTGTCGAACATTATGTTGCAGAGTTCAGGTAGTAATTGGGCGCTGGAACTATACAACCCTTGCCCTGGAGTAATGGAAAATGCGCCAGCATCGAAACAATACCAACCGGGCTTTATGAGCAAGTTAATGCTAAAAGATCTTGGCCTGGGATTAGAAGCAGCGGCTAAGAGCCAATCTTCGGTTCCTATGGGATCATTGGCTCGTAACCTCTACGCTTTTCACAACATGAATGGCAATGAAGAGCTCGATTTCTCTAGTTTGTTTGAATTCTATCAGTCAAAGCGCTCGCAGGAATAAGGATAGGTAGACATGATCTTGAAAGAGAGCGTTGTCGCGATTACTGGGGCTGGTCAGGGGTTAGGGCAGATGATGGCGGTCAGTTTAGCTCATGCTGGTTCTGAATTAGCCTTAATCGATGTCAATGAAGATGCATTGCTAGAGACCCAGATACAGTGCCATATGCTAGGTGTCAAAGCGTTAACCTATGCCGCTGACGTGACCAATGAGGCTCAGGTTGAACAGATATTTAGTGACATTGTCACGGATTTTGGTCAGTTGGATGGTTTGGTCAATAATGCGGGTATTCTTAGAGATGGTCTACTTGCCAAAGTGAAAGACGGCCAAATTACTAAGATGCCTTTAGAGCAGTTTAACTCGGTGATTGATGTCAATCTAACCGGGACATTCCTCTGTGGTCGAGAAGCTGCTGCGAGTATGATTCAAACTAAGCGTAAAGGTCTGATCATCAATATCTCTAGTGTCGCTCGGGCAGGAAACATTGGTCAAACCAACTATGCCGCTTCCAAAGCCGCTGTAGCTACTCTAGCGACAACGTGGGCGAAAGAGTTGGCTAAGTTTGGCATTCGCGCGGCTGCTATCGCACCGGGAGTGATCAAAACACCAATGGCTGCTCAGATGAAGCCAGAGGCGATCGCTCGATTAGAATCTATGATCCCTGCAGGTCGTATGGGAGAAACATCAGAAATAGCGAACACAGTGAAGTTTATTTTTGAGAACGACTATATCAATGGACGAGTGTTAGAAATCGATGGCGGCATAAGGATGTAGTGTGTATTTCGGCTTGTAACAGTAGTCGATTGGCTCTTTTAATCTTGATATCAGTAGCATAGACTTGAGGCTGATTAAATGGAGTTATCGACAATATGGAACTAGCTAATTTTCTTGAAAGTCTCTCAAACAGCCCTGATTCAGTTCAGTTTGAACAGACGATGGCAGTGATTGATGCCAACTACGATTTCACACCTACTGCCTTTGTAAACGGTGAAACACTAAACGATGCCAATCAAAATAACGGTTCGTGCAAAATATTCGCATTTGGCCAGTTAAACAATCTGGATATCGCATCTACATTGGCATGCTTCGGTAAGTTTTATCGTGAGGATGTGCTTGGCAACCCAGGTGGCCAAGATCATGCCAATATCCGCAATTTTATTCAATTTGGTTGGCAAGGTATCAAATTTGAAGGCGATGCTTTAGCAAAAAAATAGTTACAAAAGGAGCTGAGAGCTCCTTTTTAGATCTAATTTGTCGCTGTTTGGTTTAAAACTCAGCAAACAAATTTAAATTTGTGATTTTTGTTTGACTCTCTGAGCTCAATCCGTAAAGTATGCAGCGAACGCAGGGTAGACCACCTAAAGCGTTGAAAATCAAAGGCGCGTTGGCAGAGTGGCTATGCAGCGGATTGCAAATCCGTGGACCTCGGTTCGACTCCGGGACGCGCCTCCACTACTTCTTAAAGTAGCAAGCCAGCCAAGTGCTGGTTTTTTTGTCTTTGAATTCCTTCCTGATGACTATCATAGCTCTATACCATGGTCTATGCGGTGCGTAGTGCACAGGTTTGGTGCATTAGCATTTGTTAAGTTAAATCTAACTCCTTGAATATCAAGCCTTAACGACTTGGCATCTAATTTGCTCATCTAGTTTAGCTCGGCTGAAACGGGCACAAAATATATAACAACGTCACAGGCAATGAAGCCTCCTTCACTCGAACAGTGAAGGAGGCTTTTTTTCAAGGAGTAAGTGATGACAAGGGAATGTACAAAGACAGCTTGCCCATATTGTGGAGTAGGCTGCGGTGTTGAAGTAAATCAGTTAGGAATTCAGGGTGATAAGCAGCACCCTGCCAACTCTGGCGCTCTGTGTGTCAAGGGCTCGGCGTTAGCGCAAAGCCTAGATATGCCGTCTCGACTGCTGTATCCAAAGCTCAATGGAGAAGAGATCAGTTGGGACCAAGCGACAGATATGATTGCCAATGCCTACCATGAGGCGATTGTAGAGAGTGGCCCAGATTCGACGGCCATGTATGTCTCTGGTCAACTGCTAACCGAAGATTATTACGCTGCGAACAAGTTTATGAAAGCGACAGTTGGTAGCGCGAACATAGATACCAACTCGCGACTCTGTATGTCGTCGGCGGTTGTGGCTCACAATCGCGCATTTGGTGAAGATGTTGTTCCGGTTAACTATGCAGATATTGATGACGCTGAACTTATCGTTATCTGTGGTGCGAATACCGCATGGACTCACCCTGTTCTATTCAGACGAATCCAGCAAGCTAGAGAGCGTAACCCTGAATTGAGACTCGTTGTGATTGACCCAAGAGAGACAGTCACTGCGCAGCAATCTGATCTGCATTTAGCGCTGCCGAATGACGGTGATATTACACTGTTTAATGGCTTACTTCGCTACTGTGTTGATACAGCCAATATAGACCAAGAGTATATCGAGCAGCACACGTCAGGCTTTACTGAGCTATTAGACTCGGTAGCTTCAAACGCTTTCAGCATTAATGAACTTAGCGAGCAACTCGATCTTAGCCAAGAACAGCTTAAAACCTTCTATCGCTGGTTCGCTAACACTAAAAAGACCATTACCTTGTTCTGCCAAGGAGTAAACCAGTCTCAATCGGGTTCTGACAAAGCCAACGCGATTATTAATGCCCACCTAGCTACGGCAAAAATTGGTGTTAAAGGGGCAGGGCCGTTCTCAATTACCGGTCAGCCGAATGCCATGGGCGGTCGAGAAGTGGGTGGCTTGGCTAATCAGTTAGCGATACATCGTGGTTTTGATGATGAGTCTATTAAGCTTGTCAGCGAATTTTGGCAAACTGATAATCTTGCATCAAAGCCGGGACTAAAAGCGATCGAGATGTTTGAAGCGGTCGATCGCGGTGAGATTAACGTTATTTGGATCATGGCGACCAACCCAGTGGTTTCAATGCCAGACAATACCTTCGTAAAACGCGCACTAGAAAAGTGCCCAATGGTGATTGTCTCTGATGTGACTGGAGACTCTGATATCGCAAAATATGCCACCTTGTTATTGCCCGCAGCGGGTTGGGGCGAAAAACAAGGCATGGTGACTAACTCGGAGCGAATGCTCACACGTCAACGTCAGTTCACATCACCTAAAGGGCTATCCAAACCGGACTGGCTAGCAATCTGTGAAGTTGGTGAAAAGCTATGTAATTTACAGTGTAAGCCGAATGCATTTGGCTTTGAATCTGAAGCGGATGTGTTTAGAGAATTTGCTGCCATGAGCGGTATCAATAAACAGAGTCCACTCCTGTTTGATATCTCTGAATACGCACAGATCAGCAACGAAGAGTATCAAGCATGGCAGCCAGTACAGTGGGGTGGAACTCGCCCTTACGAGTCAGGTAGCTACAGCTTTGCTGATGGAAAAGCGCGCTTTGTTGTTCCTGCAATGCCTATTAGCGAGCAAGACTCGTCATGGTGGCTAAATTCTGGTCGTCAGCGCGATCAGTGGCACACTATGACTCGCACGGGTTATATCACGCATTTGGCCGCGACTGAGCCGGAACCAACAGTCTATATCAATAGCCGTTCTGCAGCTTATATCGACGTTAAAGAAGGTCAGCTCATCTCATTGGTGAGCGATAATAGCGACGGTCGTATCTATGCTAAAGCAGCCATTGATGATGGTCTAGGTAATCGACAGCTGTTTATGTCGATGCACTGGGCCGGAGAATATGGCCTTGCTAGTCAGGTTAACGCTGTTCTAAGCCGTTATGCTGACCAGTACTCAGGCCAGCCTGCATTTAAGTCGCAGAAAATTGCGATTGAGCCTGTAGCGGTCAAAACCTATGGTCTTTATGTTGGTGAGAAGTTTGTAGACCGAGACTTCCTATATCAGTCTTTCCAAGCGGAAGAACGTGTCGGGATTTGGCGTTTCGCTGACAGCTTGCCTGCGGATAGAGCTTATGTCTCCAATCTAGGGTCGACACCACATCAACGT
>NZ_JATABG010000307.1:0-4388 GCF_036533755.1 Vibrio sp. M260118
GTAGTATCGAACTCTCTTCGCTTGCTCAAAGAAAAAGGTAGATAGATGGAAAGCCTTTATATCCTCATTCCTATCGCTATTGTCTTAGTCTGTGTTGCTGTCGCTGTCTTTCTTTGGGCGGTAAAAAGTGAACAGTTTGAAGACTTAGAGCGTCAAGGCCACAATATTTTATTCGACGAAGACGATCATAAAGAGAATCCACCGAAATGAGTCCAGACTGGATTGGCGCCTTTTTTATTGGATTAGTCGGAGCTGGCCATTGTATGGGTATGTGTGGTGGAATCGCTTCTATGCTAACCATGGGCCAAAGCCAACCTTCTAGGTGGATTCCTCTGTTTTATAACAGTGGCCGTTTAATGAGTTACGCATTGATAGGCGCCGTTATTGGGGGCGCCGTCTCTTCCATATCAATGATTGGCGAGTTGAACAACGTATTAATTTGGCTAAGACTAGCCGCCGCCTTATTTATGATCTTGCTCGCGTGTTATATCGGCAGATGGTGGCAGGGACTATTGGTTATCGAGAAGTTTGGCCAGTCGCTGTGGCGAGTAATATCCCCTGCGGGTAAATCATTGTTACCCCTAAAGTCCCCTATTCATGCGTTACCGTTTGGCTTTATTTGGGGATGGCTACCATGTGGCTTAGTCTATTCAATGCTAACTTGGTCAGCCGTCGCTGGTAGTGCATTAAATGGGGCCTTAGTGATGCTTGCTTTTGGTCTAGGCACCTTACCTGCAATGCTGCTTGTTGGACACTCGGCGGTACTTCTCCATAAACTGCAAAATTCACTCATATTTCGACATATCGTCGCTTTTACGATCTTAATTTATGGATTGTATACTGGGTATAGTGTGCTAGTTATTTTATCTACAAGTTTGTAGTTAACTGTTTTTAAGTCATTTTTTCCGCTATCCTTTAGGGCTAATGGGTGCTAAAATATTGATGTATATCAAATAGTGAAAGGTTGTTATGATTTCTGAAAAGCCTGCAACAAAGCGTATTCAATCGGGTGGCTGTGCTATCCATTGCCAAGATTGTAGTATTAGTCAGCTTTGTATTCCGTTTACGCTAAATGAATCTGAACTCGATCAGCTCGATCAAATTATCGAGCGTAAAAAGCCAATTCAAAAAGGCCAAGAGTTGTTCAAAGCAGGAGATGAACTCAAGTCTCTTTACGCGATTCGTTCAGGAACAATCAAGAGCTACACGATTACCGAACAGGGTGATGAACAAATCACGGCATTTCATCTAGCGGGTGATCTCGTTGGTTTCGATGCTATCACCGAAGACCAGCACCCTAGTTTCGCCCAAGCCCTCGAAACTTCAATGGTGTGTGAAATCCCATACGAAATTCTTGATGACCTATCCGGAAAAATGCCTAAACTTCGTCAACAGATCATGCGTCTGATGAGTAATGAGATTAAAGGCGACCAAGAGATGATCTTATTGCTTTCGAAAAAGAATGCAGAAGAGCGCTTAGCGGCTTTCCTATACAACCTATCTACTCGTTTCTCTCAGCGTGGTTTTAGTCCTAGAGAGTTCCGTCTGACCATGACTCGCGGTGATATCGGTAACTATTTAGGTTTGACTGTTGAAACTATATCGCGCTTGTTAGGTCGCTTCCAGAAGTCAGAGATCTTAAGTGTTAAAGGTAAGTACATTACTATTATTGATCATGATGCTCTAATGGAATTGGCTGGCGTATCAACAGAATCGTAATAATTTTCAATGATGTAGCTCGCATTTCACCTTGAAATAGAGCTACATCATACTTCTCTCAAAATCCTCTAATTATTTCTAAAACTCTCCTCTTAACTAAGCTACATTAATCATAAGCCCTCCTCGTCTCTAAGGAGTCATTATGAGTATTTATAATAAGATCTTAGTCGTTGCTGATATCAATAAAGATGAACAACCTGCTCTCGCGCGTGCGATGCAATTGGCCGCCAAAAGTCGTTCTCCTAGCCGAGTGACCTTCTTCTTATCTATTTATGATTTTTCTTATGACATGACGTCGATGCTATCTGTTGATGAGCGCGATGCCATGCGCCGTGGTGTCATTCACCAGCGTGAGCAGTGGATGCACAAGGTCGCAAAAGAATACATTAATGAAGAGGTAGAGTTTGATGTCCAAGTCGTGTGGCATAACCGACCATACGAAGCGATTGTCGCGGAGGTGTTTGCTGGCGAGCACGATATTGTTATCAAAGGAACTCGTAAGCATGACGTGCTCGAGTCGGTTATCTTCACGCCTACCGATTGGCACTTACTACGTAAATGTCCATGCCCAGTCTTATTGGTTAAAAATGCCGATTGGCCAGAAGATGCTAGCATACTTGCTTCGGTACATGTGGGGTCAGAGAATGACACTCATTTGGGGTTAAATGATGCCATGGTTGACCAGTTAAATAGCTTGACTGAGCGCTTGGGCGCAAAGCCTTATTTAGTCAATGCGTACCCTGTTACCCCTGCTAATATCACGATTGAACTTCCAGAGTTTGATCCTGCTACTTATACAGACGCGGTTCGCGGTCATCATCTTACTGCGATGAAAGCACTGCGTCAGAAGCATGGTTATGACGAAGAACACACGGTGGTGGAGCAAGGGTTGCCTGAAGATGTGATCCCACACGCAGCAGAAAAGCTTAACGCCGCGATGGTGATTGTTGGTACAACAGGCCGAACTGGTTTATCGGCTGTATTTATTGGTAATACCGCAGAACACGTGATTGATAAGATCAATTGTGATGTTATGGCGTTGAAACCTCAAGGCTATATCAGCCCACTCGACCCTAAAACCGCAATTTAAAGTCTGTACATAAAGAAAAAGGAAGATAGTTTGGCTATCTTCCTTTTTTGTTTCTTGGCTACCTAGACGTTAGTGACGTCAATGAACATTGACTCATCAATATTGGTTGAAGAGACGATCGCTTCACTAAACTCATACTCTTCACGGCTGCCTTCACGATCTAACGGCAGGTTGACAAAATCAAACAGCTCTTTGTCGGCAAGCTGACTTGGGCTCACATTTTGAATCGACTTAAAAATCGCTTCAACACGGCCTGGCGTTTTCTTATCCCACTCGATAAGCATTGCCTTGATGGACTGGCGTTGAAGATTTTCTTGAGAACCACATAGGTTACAAGGAATGATCGGAAACTCTTTGTGCTCAGCGTATT
Organism: Vibrio sp. M260118; assembly: GCF_036533755.1. Lineage (NCBI taxonomy): Bacteria > Pseudomonadati > Pseudomonadota > Gammaproteobacteria > Vibrionales > Vibrionaceae > Vibrio > Vibrio sp. M260118. The sequence continues at coordinate 3,180 of NZ_JATABG010000307.1, forward strand.
TAATTAGATCTTTCTCACGGCAGTAAGTCAACGGACGAATGACTACATTACGGCCATCATCAGAACGAAGTTTAGGTGGCATTGCCTTTAAACGAGAACCGTGGAACATGTTAAGGAACATAGTTTCAACGATGTCGTCCATATGGTGGCCAAGCGCTAGCTTTGTTGCACCAATTTTCTCAGCAAATGAGTATAGAGTGCCGCGACGCAGACGTGAACAAAGGCCACAAGTTGTTTTACCCTCAGGAATCTTCTCTTTTACTACCGAGTAAGTGTCTTTATCTACGATGTAGTAAGGGATGTTTAGAGTTTCGAAGTAATCTGGAAGAATGTGCTCAGGGAAGCCAGGTTGCTTTTGGTCTAGATTAACTGCAACCACTTCAAACTTGATTGGAGCTGCTTTCTGCAGGTTGAGCAGAATATCAAGCATTGCGAATGAATCTTTACCGCCACTGATACAAGCCATTACAACGTCACCTTCTTCGATCATGTTGTAGTCTGTAATGGCGTTGCCAACATTTCTTCGTAAACGTTTTTGAAGCTTGTTGAATTCAAGGGTCTCTTTACGTGTATCTATTTGGTTCATCGCTAGCTCTCACATTGCCGAACAAGTCGACAGTAGCACTTCCTAAGTGGTGTTATTTGGGGCGAGGATTATACGAGCTTTTTGATTAGGATTAAACGTTTCACACAGTAAAACTGCGTAAGATACAGATTTCAGTCCAGTGATTACATACAAAAAGGGTCGCATTTAGCGACCCTTGTAGTTTTAGGCTTTCGGTAAGTAAGGCAACACGCGTGATGTTTGTTGCGGAAGAATCATGGTGCCACCCTCGCCTATTTCTTCAAGAGAGACTTGAACCTTACCATCGACAATTGGCTTAGTTCCACCATTAGAAAACTGAACTTGTGAATTAAGCTTGTTTGGGAACTCAAGGGTTAGACCTTCGACATCAGGCGTAAACCAACTGGCAAACATTCCGCCCAACTGTTCTAAAATGGCTTGCATTTGTGGCAGCAAGGTTTTGACTTCTTGGTAGCTCACTTCTCCTGACATCGGCTCCTTGGTCATCACTACCATAGAAAAGTCGCAGCGCATATCCTTCGGCGTGTGCACGAACACTAGAGGATTTGCCGAGCGAAGATTATTGTCTAATGGAACAATAACCTCCTTGTACGGGGAGATAGTGAGTTCTTCGTAATGTTCAT
>NZ_JATABG010000308.1:0-4376 GCF_036533755.1 Vibrio sp. M260118
AATAGATACAGTTGTTATTTTGCGTAACATAATTACAAATCATCTATTTTTTCTCTCAATATCAACATTTTTCGTAAACAACGACCAAAAGTTAAAGGTGTGTGATTTGGGATACAAAAAAAAAGGAGCCTTAGCTCCTTTTTTATCCAAAACTCTTTTTTCATCTCAAAAAAAGTTTGCGGAAGTTTTTGCTGGTTTCTTCTCCAACTTCCCCTAAAGAGCAACCTTTAAGTTGTGCAATATAAGAAGCGACCTCAACAACATAAGCTGGCTGGTTTTGTTTACCACGATGAGGGATGGGCGCAAGATAAGGAGAATCGGTTTCAATCAGCATTCGCTCTAACGGTATCGCTTTAACCACTTCTTTTAACTCTTTTGCCTGTTTAAAGGTAACTATGCCTGAAATAGAGATATAAAAGCCTAACTCCATTGCCGCTTCAGCAAACTCTAAATCCTCAGTAAAGCAGTGAATCACGCCGCCGCACTGCTCTGCATGGCCAATCCTTAGGATATCTAAAGTATCTTGGCGTGCATTTCGGGTATGGATAATCAGTGGTTTATTTAGCTTCACCGCCAAATCTACCTGCTGTTCAAAGCGTAGCTTCTGTAACTCAGCAGTTTCCGGCTGATAATGATAGTCGAGACCCGTTTCCCCTACCGCAACCACTCTAGGGTTCGCTGCATACTCATGGAGACGATCAAGAGCGAAGTCGCTTTCCACATCTAGCGGATGAACACCACAAGAAGCATAAATATTGTCAAAGGGCTCTATCATTTCGAGCATGTTAGGGAACGAATCAAGGGTTACGCCAACCGATAGAAGTTCATTAACGTTAGCGGCTTTAGCCTTGGCCACAACATCTTCAATTCCGTCGTGAAGCTCTTGGTAGTCAAGTTTGTCCAGATGACAGTGAGAATCTACAAACATGGTTCCTCGTTAAACTTAAATAGCCAATCTAGAATAAGTAGTTCAGCGTTAAGCCCAGTGTGTAAGCGCAGCTGATCGATAAGCTGAGACAGCCCTTGTGCCTGAACATAGAGCTGCTGATAGCCGACAATCTCTGATAATCGCTTCGCACCAGGGGTAAAAAACAACTCAGACAGTCCATAATGAACTTTCTGCGCATCGACCAATAGGTGCCATAGCCAGTTAAGGCTTTCGTGATGATTACTCGCCAACTCTTTAGCAAGCTTAGTCGTATCTGATTGATTGTGACAATGTTGCAGGAAAGCCGACTCAATCGACGAGTACTGGCTCTGTTTATCTTGTTTAACAAATTCGAGCGTTGCTATCGGTGCATTATTATTGAGGTGCGCCGCATAGGCAGGAACTTGTGTATCAACTTGTTGGTTGAGCCATTGAGTGAGTGACAATGCGTCAGGGACAGTGAGGTGCCACTGCTGACAGCGACTAGTAATGGTTGGCAGCAACATGTTCGAGCGATGGGCAACGAGCAAAAACATACATGCCGCAGATGGCTCTTCAAGTGTCTTTAACAGAGCGTTGGCCGCTGACTCATTCATCGCTTCGGCGGGTTCAATCACAAATAGGCGCGCACCAGACAACTGAGAAGACTCTTGAGCAATTCGATTACAGTGACGAATTTGCTCAACGGTAATTGATTTGCCCTCTTTTTCAGGCTTAACGACGTGATAGTCAGGATGATTAGCAGATTCCATCAACTGGCAGCCATGACAAAAGCCACACGCTTCAGCAGGGTAGTTCTGACACATTACTGCTCGGCCGAACTGTTCGACCAAGTGTTCAGCCCCCATGCCCTCTTCTGCAATCAGTAGAATTGCATTAGAAAAACGGCCTGCTTGAAGTGCAGTTTGCCACTCCTTCCACATCGGAGAAAGCCATGGATATAGCTCGTTCATGCTAAGCACTCATCCATTTGGATACAACATCAGCGATATCAGACGCCACCTGCGCAATGTTCTGCTCAGCATTAACAATCACTACCGAGTCATCACCCTTCGCCAATTCTAGATAGCGTTCGCGCGTACGGTCAAAAAAGCTCATATCCATCTTTTCGATACGGTCTAGCTCACCACGGCCACGCGCACGTTCCAAACCTACCCTAGGATCAATATCAAGATAGATCGTCAGATCAGGCTTAAACTCACCCAGCGTAGTTTGCTTCAGTGCCGCCATAGTCTCACGCGGGATCTGACGACCACCACCTTGATAAGCTTGTGAAGACATATCATGACGATCGCCAACCACCCAACGACCAGAAGCTAATGCTGGTTTAATAACGTTTTCGACCAGTTGAACTCGCGCCGCGTACATGAGCAAAAGCTCTGTCATATCTTGCAGGTTTTCACCTTCATGCTCTTGCTTTACCAGCGTACGCAGCTTTTCGGCTAGCGCAGTTCCACCTGGCTCTCTGGTCTGTTGAATATTCTCAACGCCTGCTTTGTTAAGCGAATCTAGCACTGCACTAATCGCGGTGCTTTTACCTGCGCCTTCTAGACCTTCGATGACAATAAACTTAGCTTCACTCATTTGTTACTTCTTAATTGTTTTAAATAGGCTCGAACAGCTCGATTGTGCTCCGCCAAAGTTTTTGAAAATACATGTCCACCCTTGCCGCTCGCGACAAAGTAGAGGTAATTGCTCTCTTCTGGATTCATTGCCGCTTTGATAGATGCTTCGCCCGGCATAGCAATTGGCGTGGGTGGCAGACCAGAAATCGTGTAAGTGTTGTATGGCGTTGGCGTGCGCAAATCTTTCTTGCGGATGTTCCCGTCGTACTTATCGCCCATGCCATAAATAACGGTCGGATCGGTCTGTAAGCGCATACGTTTATTTAAACGGTTAACAAATACCGCTGCAACACGTTCACGCTCAGACTCGACAGCGGTCTCTTTCTCAATGATTGACGCTAAGATCAACGCTTCGTAAGGTGATTTAAGTGGTAGCTTATCTTGGCGAGTGGCCCAGTGCTCATCAAGCACCATCTCTAGCTTGTCGGCCGCGCGCTTTAAAATGTCAAAGTCTGACGCACCAAAGGTATAGTGATAGGTTTCAGCAAGCAGTAGACCTTCTAATTTCTCATGCGGAACATCGAGCTTGTTTGCAATCTCGGCTTCACTTAAATCATCTAGCTCGTGCTCAAGATACGGTGCGTTTTTAATAATCTCACGCCACTCTTTGAAAGTAGAACCTTCAACAAATGTAATCGAGAACTGGTGCTCGATTCCCTGCTTGAACTGCTCTAACGTCGACTTTAGTGTTGACCCGGCTTCAATTAAGTAAGTGCCCGCTCGCACTTGAGTTAACTCAGGATGAAAGCGACGCACCAATTTAACGACCTCGCTGCTATCAATCATATCCGCTTCGGTAAGCTGATCGAGAACACGATGAAAACTCGTGCCCGGCGCAAGGGTAAATATCTGCGGCTGTTCAATTTGGATAGGCTGATTGACATACTGCTCAACTTGATTGGCAATATAGAAATAACCACCAGCAGCTAAAGCGCCAACCAATACTAAAAAGAGAGTGATTTTTTTAATCACGAGTCGATCATCTCCTGAATTCGTTTTGTTATTTTTCCAATATCAAATTGGCTTCTGTCAATGGCTCGCACCGGGGCTACACCAAGGATAGAGTTTGTCATAAACACTTCATCGGCAGCTAACAATGAAGAGAGCGGAAAATCACCCACTTCAACATCAACACCTTCGCTATCAGCCCATTCGAGCACCACTCTGCGCATCACGCCGCTAACACCCGCCTTATCTAGCTTAGGTGTATACAACTTTCCGCCTTGCAACCAGAACAGGTTAGCCATGGTGGTTTCGATAACGTTGCCATCGAGGTCTAGTGCAACACCATCGGCAAAAGCGCCTTGTTCTAACTCAGCTTTGAGTAGGATTTGCTCGAGGCGATTATTGTGCTTATGTCCTGCTAATAGAGGTACATGCCCTAGCCTGTGCTGACAGATGCCGAGCTCTACCCCATCCTGCTTCCATTGTTCATAGTGAGCCGGATAGATAAAGTCGCTAATAGTAACATTTGGTGACGCCACTTGAGTAGGGCTATATCCTCTTCCCCCCTCACCGCGGCTAATATGCAGTTTTAGACCCGCTTTTGGTTCATGACTGATCATTTCAGATAGCCACGCTTCAATCACTTGCCAATCTGGCCTAGGGATATGCAAAGCATCTAGGCAAGCGTTGATTCGTTCGATATGCAGCGGCCAATGACAAATATTGCCATTTCGGGTCAGCATAGTGGTAAAGCAGCCATCCCCATATTGAAACGAGCGGTCGCTCAAAGAGATAGAATCTGAACAGACTCCATTCAACATATACATCGCATATCCTTGTTACGAACAAAACTAGACGCTATTAAATAACAAAACGGC
>NZ_JATABG010000309.1:0-4365 GCF_036533755.1 Vibrio sp. M260118
GAATACCTTTGACCTAAGCAGAAGAGAATAGCGAGAATAACCCGATGGAGACTTCCACTCACCAGCCGATCATTGAGAAAACCCTTAAACAGAGCTTTGGCTTTGATAAACTCAGACAAGGACAAAGCCAAGCGATTGAAACTCTGCTTGAAGGGCGCTCATGTGCCGCTATTTTTCCAACCGGTTCAGGCAAGTCGCTTTGTTATCAGCTCCCTGCTCTTCTGCTGCCCAATCTCACATTAGTGGTGTCTCCTCTTCTGGCACTGATGAAAGATCAACTGGCTTTTTTGCACAGCAAGCAGATACCCGCAGCCTCTATAGATTCAAGTCAAACACGCGAGCAAACCAAGCAAGTGATGGAGCGTGTGCGCAGCGGTGACATTAAGATTTTAATGATCTCGGTTGAGAGGTTAAAGAATGAGCGTTTTAGGCAGTTTATCGCCCAAGTACCCATCTCTATGTTAGTTGTTGATGAAGCGCACTGTATCTCTGAATGGGGCCATAACTTTAGGCCAGATTACCTCAAGCTCCCGCAGTACCTTAAGCAGTTCAACATTCCTCAGGCACTACTGCTTACCGCGACGGCAACTCAAGCAGTTATTGAGGATATGCAGAGCAAGTTCTCTATTGATAGCCGTGACCTTGTGGTTACCGGCTTCTACCGCGCTAATTTGGATATCAATGTTGTTCCGTGTGAAGAGGATAATAAGGCGGAACGTCTACTCGATCTGCTCAAGCCCGAACCTAGTGCGCCGACGGTTGTTTACGTCACCTTACAGCAAAGCGCTGAATCAGTCGCTAGCCTACTGATCAAAGCTGGCATCAACGCCCACGCTTATCATGCAGGCATGAAAAACGAGATCAGAGAGTCAATTCAAGACCAGTTTATGCGTGGTGAGATTGACTGTATCGTCGCCACGATTGCATTTGGAATGGGGGTTGATAAAGCTGATATCCGCCGCGTGATTCACTTTGACTTGCCTAAATCAATTGAAAACTACGCCCAAGAAATTGGTCGTGCAGGCCGAGACGGAAAACCATCTCAATGTACCCTACTCGCCAATCAAAATGGACTGAGTACGCTAGAAAACTTCGTCTACGGTGACACACCAGAACTCAACGATATTCATGCCGTCCTCCAGCAAGCATTTGCCAACGCACCGCAGTGGGAAGTAGTGCTATCTCGACTTTCCAGTGAAGCTAACGTTCGCCAGTTGCCGCTAAAAACGTTACTGGTTTACATGGAGATGGCCAATTTAATCCAAGCCAAGTTCAGTTACTTCGCTGACTACCGATTTAAGTTTATCCAAGATAGGCAGTTTATCACTCAGCAGTTTGACTCTGCCCGTCAGCGGTTTGTATCAGACCTGTTTGATTGCTCAACCAAAGCCAAGGTTTGGTGTCAGGTTGATTTCGAAGCCCTGTGGCATAAATGCCAAGGAGAGAGAAGTCGAGCTGTCGCTGCGCTCGACTACTTTAATGAGAAAGGCTGGATTGAACTTGAAAGTAAAATGATGACGGAGGTTTACCAAGTTAACCAGACAACTGAAAGCATTGACGAACTCAGTCATCGCCTGTGGCAACTGTTCAAACAGAAAGAGCACAGCGATGTCGAACGAATCCACAACCTGCTCAAATTTTTCCAGTCAGAGAACTGTTTAAGCTCTGAACTTGCGCGCTATTTTGCTGATCACAACGCACCGACTCAGTGTGGTCATTGTAGTGTCTGTCGTGGAGAAAAAGCGATTCTGCCACACCCCAAATTGGATCAACACAGCAGCGATCAAATCACTAATTGGATAAATGAACTCGACACCAAGGCGGGCGAACCGTTATCACTTACACTGCAAGCAAAGTTCTTATGTGGAATTGCGACACCTAAATTCACTCAGCTCAAAGCTCGCTCTTTGTCTGGGTTTGGTCGTTTAGTGTCCACGCCTTTTGCTCAAGTGCTTGAACTGATCGAGCAGGCTAGGAGTTAACAAGGTCTATAGACTAAAAGAAACTTAGCTGTTTGGTCTGCTCTTCTGGCTTAAGCATTACGTTCAAGCCGAGTAGGCGAATCTCTCGTCCTTTCTGGCGTTTCAATATGTTGGTCAATAGCTGCTTAAAATACTCTAGGTCTAGCTCAGAATGAATGTGTTCAATCGTGGTGAGCTGGAAGTCGGCGAACTTAAGTTTGATCCCCTGTTTGATGATCGCTTTGTCAGGTGACGCCTTCTGCAAACGCTTTTCCAACTCAGGGAAGAGTTTCTCTTCAATCACCTGCCAACACTCTTGATAGGTACTAATGTTGTGGCTAAACGTTCTCTCTACACCCACTGACTTACGCTCCCGTTCAACAGAAACTTGACGATTATCAACGCCATGACTCTTATTCCACAAAGAGGCACCCAATCGACCAAACTTGAGCAGTAACTCTCGGTAGTCACTGTTCTTCACATCTTCACAGAGATAAAAGCCAGCCTGATGAAGTTTTTCTAGGCTAACTTTACCCACACCAGGGATCTTCTCTAGTGGTAATTTATCAATCACGGTCTGTACTTGGTTGGGCGGGATGACAAACTGTCCGTTGGGCTTATTAATGTCTGAAGCCACTTTTGCCAAAAATTTAATCGGCGCAACACCCGCAGAGGCGGTTAACTCGAGTTCATTGCAAATATCGCGTCTAATCGCTTCTGCAATTAATGTAGCTGAACCTTGATACTGCGGGCAGCCGGTGACATCCAGATAGGCCTCATCAAGCGATAGCGGCTCTATCAATGGGGTATAACGATGAAAGATTTCGTGGATCTGTTTCGAGACCTGCTTGTAGACCTGCATCCTCCCTGGAACCACTAGCAGTTGTGGGCACAGTTTTAGCGCCTTTCCCGTCGGCATTGCACTGCGAATACCAAACTGTCTTGCTTCATAGTTGCAGGTACTTAAGACACCACGCTGTTTCTCATGGCCACCAACAGCCAATGGTCGGCCACGGTAAGAGGGATTATCTCGCATCTCTACGGCAGCATAGAAGCAGTCCATATCAACATGGATAATTTTTCTGACTGTTTCGCTTTCCACAATTAACCAACCATAAACAACTGTATATAGATACAGTTTAGTTGATTTTAGCCGTTGCTCATAGCGAAATTTGTCTGCAAATTATCCAACGAATCTCGGCATATGGATTATTATTAAATAACAAAAACAACAATATGATCATGAGATACAGCTTTGAACCATAAAGTACTGGTTGTTGAAGATAGCCGAGCGTATCAGAACTATTTAAACCAACAGCTTTCTGCGATTGGCTGTCAGGTTTATAGTGCAGAGACTTTAGCCGAGGCCGAACAGCTACTGCAACAACATAGAGAGTTCCGATTTGCCGTTTTAGATTATTGCCTTCCCGACGCTCAGGACGGAGAAGTCATTGATCTGGTTTTAGAACATAAGCACAAAGTCATTGTCCTTACTGCAACATTCAATAATGATGCGCGAGAACGTTTCCTTGCCAAAGGCGTAGTCGACTACCTACTTAAAGATAGTATGGCATCGGTCTCCTACCTTATACCGCTTGCTAATCGACTACTTAACAACGACAAACACCATGCGTTAGTCGTCGATGACTCAGCAACGGTTCGTCGGCATGTAACCCAACTATTAGAACATCAGTATATAAAAACCACTCAAGCAGAAGACGGCCAAGTGGCTATTGATAAGCTCAACGCAGACCCGAGTATCACCTTTGTCATTACTGACCATGACATGCCCAACAAAGATGGCATCGCGATGATCCAAGAGATCCGCCAAACCTATGACAAAAATAGCCTAGGTATCATTGGACTGTCAGGAAGTGACTCGAAAACGCTCACTGCTCAATTTCTAAAAGCGGGCGCCAATGACTTTCTAACCAAGCCGTTCAACCATGAAGAGTTTTATTGCCGAGTTCACCAACTACTTAATATGCGTGAAGCTACCGAAGAGTTACACAAGCTTGCCAATCAAGACGCTCTAACCGGATTATGGAATCGTCGATATCTATTTGCGCAAGCTTCGCTAGCAAGAAGCGAGCGAAATATTGCCATGCTTGATATAGACCACTTCAAATCGGTCAATGACAATTATGGCCACGCAGGCGGGGATGCTGCCCTCAAGGTAATCGCCAATATTCTTAAGATCTACTTCCCACATGAGGTAGTGGCCAGGTTTGGCGGCGAGGAGTTCTGTATTCTGTCTCATCTCGCGTTTGATGAGTTCCTCACCCGCGTCGAGAATGTTCGACTGCGTATTGAAAAGACCACTATTAAGCACGAATCTGAGTCAATTCAAGTAACTGTGAGTATTGGCGTTAGTAATAGCGGCGAATCAATCGACGAGCAGATT
>NZ_JATABG010000310.1:0-6038 GCF_036533755.1 Vibrio sp. M260118
TGCAGAGATTCTGGCCCTAAAAGCCAATTGGAACAAAGCGATTCAATACTATACGCAAGCTAGCCAAATTGCTGAGCTAGGAAGCCTAAAGCAAGCAAGATATGATGCCCGTATTGACCAGTTGATGGTCGAAAGGGATCGTTTCTTTGCCTTACAATAATAAATGGAGAAAACTCTATGTCAGTCGTGATTTATCACAACCCACGTTGCTCTAAAAGCCGTCAAACTCTTGCACTGCTCGAAGAGCAGAACATTCAACCTGAGATCATCAAATATCTCGATACGCCACCAAGCATCGAGGAGCTAAAAACATTAATGGATCAGCTCGAACTCTCAGAAGTACGCGACATGATGCGAACTAAAGAGGACATCTACAAAGAGCTTGAACTAAAGTCGGCGGATGATGAGACCCTATTCAAAGCAATGGCTGAGAATCCAAAACTGATTGAGCGTCCTATTGTTGTCGCTAATGGCAAAGCCAAACACGGTCGACCACCGGAGCAAGTCTTAGAAATCTTATGATTTGCCGTGTCATTATCCTCTATTACAGCCGCCACGGTTCGACACGCGCGATAGCTCGTCAAATTGCTCGTGGGGTTGAATCAGTGCCACAGTGTGAAGCCATACTGCGTACTGTTGATGAGATCGATGCCGTAGACAACGCAGACGATCCTATCATTACTCTCGAAGAGCTAAAACAATGTGATGGGTTAGCGATGGGCAGTCCGGTCTGGTTTGGCAATATGGCGGCACCGCTTAAGCACTTTTGGGATAAAAGCACTTCGGCATGGGTCTCGGGTGATTTGATAGATAAGCCAGCGTGTGTTTTTACCTCATCATCTAGCATGCACGGCGGTCAAGAAACCACGCTACAAAGCATGATGCTGCCACTGTTACACCACGGAATGATGGTGCTAGGCATACCCTACTCCGAGCCCAAGCTTCACACTACAGTTAGCGGTGGCACGCCTTATGGTGCAACATCGGTAAGTTCTCATAGCACAGCGCTAACCAAAGATGAAATCGAGCTGTCACAACAACTGGGGAAACGCCTCGCGCAAACCGCAGTGAAAATGAAGGATCAATAACGATGCAGGAGATGCAGTCAACAACTAAGCTCTACCGCCTGTTGGCTTTATTTGGCAACCTTGCTTTACTCGCGTGGATAATGATTTGGCAACTGTCACTATCACCTCATCCACACATAAGCAGTACCACATTAGCCATCGCCTGGGCAGTACCATTACTGCTGCCACTTCCGGGTATTCTCGCAGGTAAACCTTATACCCATGCCTGGGCTAACTTTGTTTTGATGCTCTACTTTTTGCACGCATTCACTATCCTCTATGTCGATGACGGCGAACGTTGGCTAGCTGGGGTTGAGCTCGTGTTAACGACAATGGCATTCTTTGGCAATATTCTTTACGCAAGAGCCAGAGGCAAAGAGTTGGGAATGAAGCTAAAACGATTGTCTAAAGTCGAGAAAGAAGAGAAAGCACGCTTCGAATCTGAATAAAAAAAGGTCTGGATTTCCAGACCTTTTTCACTGTTACTGCTCGCTCGTTTCCGTTTGCTCAGTCACTTCACCATCAGTGATTGCTTCTGCTTGGACTTCCTCTTCTACAGGAGCGATATAAACATACGGCTGACCTTGCCATTCGAATACCATAATCATCTCAGCAGGTACAACTTCTGGCGCAGGTTCTAGAGTCTCAACCGCTAATGGCGCGTCACTGAGTTCATCCTGTGGTGCAACTAGATTATCTTCAGGCGCAACGACTTCAGGCATAACAACTGGCGCTTGTTCTGTCACGCTCTCTAACTGAACAACATCGCGCATACGGCGAACTTCTTGCTCAAACTCTTGCTGAGAAGCCAACAAATGCACTTCAAAAGTGACCTGATTACCTTTGATCTTAAGAATATCAAGTGAGGCAACCGAGCTTAGCTTCTTCAATTGGTTTTCTAAGGTAAAGAAACCCACCGCATCATTTAACTCAGTGAATCGAACTTTCACTGACTCTGAAGACTCGCTCGCAACCACAACCGCGCTCTTCTTAGCGTAATAGTCACTGATTTGATTAACCATTTTAGTTGCGGCATCAGCACCGTTGTTTGAGCCAGACAGAGGCGCTTGGCGAGTCACACCAATACTTGACGGCTTTTGGTCATACAGAGTCCATCTTAAGCTGTTTGACTGAGCACGAACCACCAACACACCATCAACAGGATAACGTTGGCTAGCTTGGCCTACTGGCTGTATAAAACCACCCCACAAATCAGACACTGCGACACCGGTAATATCATCAAAATCACCGACTGGTACTGTTAATGGCAGTCCTCGTACTGCGGCTTCTTGTTTCATCTGAGTCAAGACGGAAGAAGGCGAATGCTCCCACACAATTGTACGATCAGCTTGAGTCTCTTCGACTAACCACACCAACAAGTTGGCACGTGCTGCAGGCCAGATTGGCAGTTGAGCTTGGCTAAGTAGTGAACGGATGTGTGGCGCGCTAAACACCATACGCAGAGACTGGGCATCGTTGATTTGACCGTAACTAAGCTGTGCCACGTATTGGCTGCTCTGGCTAAGTGCTTTTTGCACAACCTCATTTGAAACCGCATTGCGGTCACCTGAAGCTCTCACTATCACCTGTTTCATGCCTTCTACACGCGCTTGGGCATCGGCATTGTCAGCCGTTTGGTCTATTACAACTTCAGTTTGGTACAAATCGACATTGGTCAACGCTAATGCCGGTAGAGCAACCAGTCCCAAAATGAACAAAGCTAGATGGCGCATACACTTCCTAAGATCAGTTTCTTACACGTTTAAACGTCGATGATAAGCAACTATCGAGTGGTGAGCAACTATCGGTCTAGGTTATGAGGTTTAGAGCGAGTAAATCTATAAGGTTAGTCGATGAGTGAATCGTCAATTATTTGATCCAGTTCAGATGGCAAACGTTTGCCTTAATGATAGAATCCTGCGAATTTGTTTGATTGAAGAGTAATTACTCTGTACTTCGCTACGTTAAGGAATAACCCATGAAAAACGCCATTCAAGGTGCACAAATGCTGTTTGTCGCATTCGGGGCTTTAGTATTAGTCCCACTGCTGACAGGCCTAGATCCTAGTGTTGCCCTATTCGGTGCCGGTGTCGGAACACTTCTGTTTCAACTTATTACTCGCCGAGCAGTTCCCATCTTCCTCGCTTCATCGTTCGCCTTTATTGCACCAATTTTATACGGTGTACAAACGTGGGGTATTCCAGCAACTATGGGTGGCCTTATGGCTGCAGGTTGTGTCTACGTGGCAATGGGCGCGCTGATTAAAGCTCGCGGTGTAGAAATTATACATAAACTTCTACCACCAGTTGTTGTCGGCCCAGTAATCATGGTTATCGGTTTAGGTCTTGCGCCTGTTGCGGTTAACATGGCACTAGGAAAAGTAGATGGAGCTCAAGTCATTGATGCCAATGCGTCACTGGTTATTTCGGTTGCGTCTCTACTTACCACCATCATTCTGAGTGTGTTCGCAAAAGGCTTCTTAAAACTAACACCAATCCTAGGCGGCATCGTCGTTGGTTACGCGCTAAGCCTCGGCTATGGCATTGTTGACTTCTCGCCAGTTCAGCAAGCCGCTTGGTTCGCTCTGCCTAACTTCACCTTCCCAGAGTTCAATATTAACGCCATCCTATTTATGATCCCTGTTGCGATTGCTCCTGCTGTAGAACACGTTGGTGACATGCTGGCTATTTCGAACGTAACGGGTAAGAACTATGTTAAGAAACCAGGCTTACACCGCACCATCACTGGTGACGGGGTAGCAACGATCGCTGCATCAATGGTTGGCGCGCCACCAAATACTACCTATTCGGAAGTAACGGGCGCGGTAATGCTAACCAAAGCGTTCAACCCTGTAATCATGACTTGGGCAGCAGTTTGTGCGATTGTACTTGCGTTAGTTGGTAAGCTAGGCGCAACACTACAAACGATTCCGATGCCAGTGATGGGCGGCATCATGATTCTTCTATTTGGTTCAATCGCTACCGTTGGCTTAAACACGCTAATTAAGAACAATGTCGACCTACATAAATCACGCAACCTAGTAATTGTGGCAATTACCCTTGTATTCGGTATTGGTGGTATGGCATTTGGTGTTGGCGAGTTCAGCCTACAAGGCGTGAGTTTGTGTGGTATCGTGGCTATTCTTCTTAACCTAATCTTGCCTCAAGATCTGGGCGAAAACCATGTAGTGGATAACGCACAGATGGAAGAAGAAGTTAAGTAGTTTCGAGTTTCGAGTTTCGAGTTTCGAGTTTCGAGTTTCGAGTTTCGAGTTTCGAGTTTCGATTCCGGCGCTCACACAGATAGTCTCTTGACCCATCGCACTTTGATGAATAAAAGTCGGCAGCGCTTTTTTCTGTCCTAATGGACTTATCCCACCCACTACATAACCTGTGGTCTTTTGCGCAATATCTGGGTTAGCCATTTCTGCTTTCTTGCCTTTTGCCGCCTTTGCCGCTTGCTTTAAATTGAGCTTTTGATCCACGGGAATAACCGCAACAGCGAGATTTTTCGCCTCACCATTAATACAAAACAACAGAGTCTTAAACACTTGCTCAGGATTTTGCCCTAAGGCTTCAACCGCCTCTAAGCCATAGCTTTCCGCTCGTGGGTCATGGTGATACTGATGAATAGTGTGGGTGATTTTTTTCTTTTTAGCGAGATTAATTGCAGGAGTCATACTCCCTCCTGTTCAGACAAACAAAAAGCGCTGCTCTTATTGAGCAGCGCTTTAGATTAAATAGCCTTATAAGCGAGTGTCAACTTACTTATAAACCATCTCACCAGATGGTGCGTATTTGTTAACGTCGATTGGGCTGTTCGATTCCATGTACTCTTTAAGTACTTCAGCATCTACGAAACCCGTGTTTACGTGACCTGGGTGACCCGTTAGTTTAGGGTAACCATCACCACCAGCTGCGTTGTAGCTTGGTACAGTGAAGCGGTAAGTCTCGTCTAGACGTAACTGTTTGCCACCAATAAATACGTTCGATACCTTACCGTCAGCAACTGTCATAGAGATACCTGCAAACTGAGCATACGCACCAGAGTCTACTGGTTTAGTTGCTACTACGTTTAGGTAATCCATCACTTCTTTACCTGACATATCAGTGTAAGTCAGGATGTTAGCGAATGGTTGAACAGTCAGTACGTCTTTGTAAGTTACGTCGCCCGCTTCAATAGAGTCACGAACACCACCAGAGTTCATTACCGCGAAGTCCGCTTTCGCACGCTCCATATGAGCAGTTGCGATCAGACGACCTAGGTTAGTTTGCTGGAAGCGAACCACATTACGGTCACCTTCAAGCTTGCCATTTGTCTCAGCAATTTTAACATTCAGCTGAGCTTGACCTTGCTCTTGGTAAGGACGTAGGAACTCAAGCAGTTCCGAATCTTGTGCAATCTCATCTTCGATAAGTACACGCTGCTTCTTACCGTCGATCTTAACTTTCTTCTTCAAGTTCACAGGGATTAGATCGTAGCTCACCATCTCTAGCTCGCCGTTACGGAATTCGTAATCTGCACGACCTACATACTTACCCCACTCGTGTGCCTGAACGATGTAGGTACCGTTCTGCATGTCTGGCTTACACTCGTCAGAAGGCTTGAAGTTTTTCTTAACTACGTTTGGCGCTTCCATACATACAGGCTCTTGAGAGTGACCACCAACGATCATGTCTAGAGAACCTTCATCTAGGTAACGAGCAAGTGCTACATCACCAGGAGCGTTAACGCCACGTTTGCCGTTTTCGTAGTGGCCCATGTGGGTAACTGCAAAGATCAGATCTGGTTTTTCTGTCTTCTCTAGCTCAGCAATGAGCTGTTTCGCTTCTTCTTTAGGGTCACGGAAATCAATGCCACCGATAAACTCTGGGTTACCGATTTTTTGAGTATCTTCTGTTGTCAGACCAATAACAGCGACCTTGATGCCTTGAAGATCGAACATCTCGTATGCTTGGAACATACGCTCGC
>NZ_JATABG010000311.1:0-4327 GCF_036533755.1 Vibrio sp. M260118
GCTACGCTCAATGCAGCTACTGTCACGCAAAGGGATCGGTATGCCAATTACTGGGTTTGCTAGTAAACCTGATGACGTTAAAGACCTACTCGATATGGTCGGTGGTGCGCCTGTCGTTATCAAGCTATTGGAAGGTACTCAAGGTATTGGCGTGGTTTTGGCAGAAACACGTAAAGCAGCAGAAAGCGTTGTTGAAGCTTTTATGGGGTTAAAAGCCAACATCATGGTGCAAGAGTACATTAAAGAAGCAGGCGGTGCCGATATCCGCTGCTTCGTAATTGGAGACAAAGTGATTGCAGCGATGAAACGACAAGGTGCAGAGGGCGAGTTCCGCTCTAATTTACACCGTGGCGGTAGTGCATCACTCGTTAAGATCACTCCAGAAGAGCGCCGCACTGCCGTGGCAGCTGCAAAAATAATGGGCCTAAATGTGGCTGGTGTCGATCTACTAAGATCTGAGCGTGGTCCATTAGTTATGGAAGTAAACTCATCTCCAGGTCTTGAAGGAATTGAAGCTGCAACGGGTAAAGACATTGCAGGAATGATTGTCGAATTTATCGAGAAAAATGCAGCAAGCAAAAGGACAAAAACGCGTGGCAAAGGCTAAGAAAAACAGTGTATTTGAATTTTTCGGCGAGTCTATCTCGCCGGGAGAGCGCAAGGTCGTTGAGTTAGAAGCCGCTAAGCTTTATACCCATTCACCTTTGTCGATTCCGGTGGAGATCATCAATGGCAACCATCAAGGGCCTGTACTAATGGTCAACGCGGCGATCCATGGTGATGAGCTGAATGGCGTCGAGATCGTGAGGCAGTTAATCAACACTATAGATGCAAGCAAACTAAAAGGAACGGTCATTGCCGTACCGATAGTTAACGTGTTCGGTTTTATTCATAAGTCTCGTTATCTACCAGACAGGCGAGATCTCAATCGCTGCTTCCCGGGTAGTGAGAAAGGCTCGCTCGCATCACGCATGGCGCACACCTTTTTTTCTCAGGTGGCGAAGCGCTGTGATTATATTCTGGACCTGCACACTGGCGCGATTCATCGTACTAATCTGCCACAGATCCGTGCTGATTTAAGTAACCCCGAAACGTTTAGGATCGCCCAAGCGTTCGCTACGCCAGTTATCGTCGATGCTCCACTACGCGATGGCTCATTACGTAGCGAGGCAGAACGCTTGGGTATTCCGGTACTGACCTACGAGGCCGGCGAAGCACTGCGCTTTGAGCCGATCTGTATCAGTGCAGGTTTTATTGGCGTGCAACGAGTGATGCAAGCAATTGGCATGTTACGTTCAAGTCGCAAAAAACTGCCGACTTCGATGATTGCCAAGTCCACTAGCTGGTTACGCGCAGAGAGCGATGGCATCCTAAGAACGTTAGTGACCTTAGGAGAAAAGGTAGAGAAAGGACAAGTGCTCGCTTATATTAGCGCCCCACTAGGCCACAGCGAAATTGAGTTGAAGGCTCGTAAGGGCGGTATCGTTATCGGACAGCAGACTCTGCCACTGGTCAACGAAGGTGACGCGATTTTCCATCTCGCCTACTTCGAGCAAGACGATCAAGAGGTTGAGCAGGTAGTAGAAGAGTTTATTGAGGAAGTGATTGACGCAGACCTTGAACCTTTAACCACAGGCCAGATCAACTCACCGTCTTAACTTAACAACAACCCAAATAAAAATAGCCCGCATTTAAAGTGTGGGCTACTTCGTTTCAGTCCAGTCAGCTTAACCAAAAGAAGCCCAAATCACTGTCGCAACTAACACTGGACAAACAAACTTCACATAAGCGGGCCACAACTTACCAAACCAGCCTTGAGTAAACTCAGGGCAACCTTGCTCTAGCTCTTTGATTTTTGAATTGCGATGCCATACCCAACCACCAAACAAGCAGAACAACAGCGCAGCAGCGGGTTGCAGGTACTGAGTGGCAATCATCGCCACCATGCCAAACATCGCAGCAAAGTTATAAACAATCACCACACTAAACAGCGCAATCAAGCCACCCAATACCCAGCTTGTTGATGTTCTCTTAGTGTTGAAGCGCTCACTCACTAGCGCAACAGGACACTCAAGCATTGAGATTGACGAAGTCAGCGCTGCAATAGTCAAAAGTAAGAAGAACACAATGGCGAATAGCTGGCCTAGCAAGCCTAAGCTGTCAAACATCAGTGGTAACACGGTAAACACTAAGGTATCTGAACTAAGTAGTGAGCCATCTTCAGCATAGATCTGCACGCCCTTTTGCATCGCAACAAACATTGCAGGCATCACGACCAGACCGGCAATAAAGGCTACCGCAGTATCGACTAAGGTTACGTTCATTGCCATTTTAGGTAAGTTCTCTTTCTTACTTAGGTAGGAACCATAGATAAGCATGGAACAGCCACCGATAGTGAGCGAGAAGAAACCCTGCCCCATTGCCGCTAAAATCAACTTACGATCCATGATTTTTTCAAAGTCAGGGATAAGATAATGCTTAAGGCCTTCCATCGCGCCGCTTTGGGTCATGATGTAAACAAACAGCAGAGCAAACAGCACAAACAGCGCAGGCATTAAGCGAGTCGACCATTTCTCGATTCCCTGCTTAACCCCACCTTGAACGATCAATACAGTAAGCACGTAGAAGGTGATGGTGCCGAACAAGTTACGCTCAACGCTAAAGCCTTTAAACCAAGCGGTCGCAGTTTCCATGCCGAAAACATCAGTAATCGCACCGAGCAAGAAACAGATCAGCCACCCACCCACTATGCTGTAAAAAGCGAGCACCGCACTTGGAACACTTAAGCCTATCCAACCTACCGCCGCACCAAGTTTTTTACCTGTAGGGTTGTCGGTAAGAGAGCGCATACTATCAACTGGGTTCGCTTGACCATGGCGACCAATGGCCATTTCTACCACTAGCATAGGGAAAGCTACGATGAGGATCATAACAAGATATACGAGAAGAAAAGCGCCGCCACCGTTGCTAGCTGCTTGAGTTGGGAAGCCCCATATATTGCCTAAGCCAACCGCAGCGCCTGCCGCTGCAAGAATAAATCCAAGACGAGAGCCGAAGTGCTCCCTTGATTGAGCGTTGTCTACTTGTGCCATACCACTTAACTTTGCATCAATGAACTAGTTGGCTAGTACATTAATATAAAGCGTCAAAATTAACAACGAAATTAGCAGTTAGATCGGCAGTTGATAGTTAATGACAGAGCATTTAACTTGTAACGACAGGTTTACAGGCAGTTATGTCCAAACGAAACTTACACTGTTTAAGCACACCAATACAGAGCACAAATGCGCTCTGTATTCTAGTTTACGCTTGGGGAGTTAGATGGTGAAGATTTGATAGTCCTTCAACTCAGGGATTTTTTTGTGCAACTGCTGCTCTTGCTCTGCCATCTCATCCAGAGAGTCACAAAACGCTTCGCTCTGCTGCTGAACTTCTGCTGAGTGTTGCTTCAAACGCTCGGCGATACGCTCTTTTAACTCACTCATAGAGTTCGCCATCTCAGTAAGATTCAAGCCACCTTCAGATTTCATCTTTTCCGACATAGCATTGAATGCACTAGTGATGAACTCTTCATTGAACAGAGCTTTGGCCTTTTCAAAGTCTTCCGCCCAGCTTTCGCTTAGTGAGCTAAAACTATCCGCAGGCAAAACTAGGTCACCATTCTGGTAGTAACGCGCTTCCATCTCGGCAAAGAACTTCTGCATTGACGCTTTAACATCCTCAAAGGCTTCTGGTGCATCAAGACTTAGTGCAACGTCGTCAATAATATCATTCGCTAAAGCTAGTCCGTCTCGAGCAATCTGTTTAGCGCGAGGTAAGTAATCATTTAAGCCCTCTCGGTACTTCTCAATGGCCTGCTGCTGCTCGCTATCGAGCTCAATTTTTTCACCATGAATCAGCAAATTATTATCAGCATCGACAATCGCTCTCTCACCGCTAGTCTGGAGAATTTCGATTCGCTCACTATTTAGATGAACTTCGTTTTTCAAATCGACTTTGCACTGAGCAGCATAAGCTTGACTAGAAAGCAAAATAGGTAAGGTCAGTAATACTTTTTTCATTATCATCTCATTCAATTCATTAACCGCTAGCATAACAAAATCATTGGTTATTTTGTCAGCAAATAGCCTCTATCTCATAACTGTGCTCTGTCACACCAACTTGATAACTCAGCTCATCTCCCACTTGCTTGCCTTGCATAGCTTTG
This sequence comes from Vibrio sp. M260118, assembly GCF_036533755.1. Classification (NCBI taxonomy): domain Bacteria; kingdom Pseudomonadati; phylum Pseudomonadota; class Gammaproteobacteria; order Vibrionales; family Vibrionaceae; genus Vibrio; species Vibrio sp. M260118. The sequence goes on from NZ_JATABG010000311.1 coordinate 4,208, forward strand.
CCCAGTGGAGAGTCAAAAGTCACAACCGCTATCGTCAGCTGGTTAAATGTCACTTTAAGTCCACCAGAGCAAGGCGCAATAAAGAACCAATGCTGATTATCGTCTAGGTCAAGCAAAGAG
>NZ_JATABG010000312.1:0-4297 GCF_036533755.1 Vibrio sp. M260118
AGCCAGCTTTCAGCCAATTGATACCTATCCAACCAACAATGGCATCATATTGATTGATGATGTTAAGCAAGGTTCCGACAACCAGAGCAATCACAATCGCCCGTTTAATCAGGGTGCAATTCATCAATAATCCTTTACTAAAGTGCGCTTCGCGATTAACTGACTAAACTGTAATAAGGACATTGGGAGGGATTTAAAGTGAACTCAATTTTCTCAGCCGAACTTCTTAATAACCCGGATATGATGCATGTAGTGTTTGAGTCTCTCCCTGAGCCTACATTTCTTATCGATAAAACCGGAACCTATGTAGAAGCCTGGGGAGGACGAGATAGTAAACGCCACCACAATCCAGCTTCTCTAGTCGGCCTAAATCAATATGAGGTCCTTCCTGCAGACAAAGCCATTTGGTTTAGCCAGCTTATCGTTGACGTTATAGATAGCCAAACTCCGTCAGAGCTTGAGTACAGTTTAGACCCCAAAAGCCTGCGCTGCTTCGACGGAATTGAAGGACCCAACCAAATTCAGTATTTCAGTGCTCTTATTATCCCCCTACCTAATACCGAACTCGTACTGTGGACGGTACGCAACATCACAGAGTTTAAAAAGGCACTCGACAAGTTAGCAGAACAGCAACTTACCCTTGAACGTTTAACCTACACAGATCATTTAACCCAACTCTATAACCGTTATGCTCTCGACATCCTCCTACCAGAAGCAATTGAGATGGCAAAAGAGCGACTCGTCGGTTCCGCGGTAATGATGATAGATATTGACTGTTTCAAGGAGTACAACGACCGCTTGGGCCATTTACAAGGAGACCAAGCACTCAAAGTACTCAGCCAGACCATTCGCGCTTGGGCGAGAAAAGAAGACCTTTGCTTTCGCTATGGGGGAGATGAGGTACTGATATTTATGCCCAACATTAACGAGGAACAAAGTGTCGCCCGAGCCGAATTGTTGCAACAGGTAGTAAAACATCTTGCCGTTCCTCACCCCAGCTCACAGGTTAGCGACCAGTTGTCTATCACTATTGGTATTCAGCACTGTCAGTTTGTCCCGCAAGATATGAATGCTGAAAGGTTCATTGCCATTGCAGACAAAGCCCTTTTCTTCGCCAAGGGGCGGCAAAGAGGCTCTATCCATCAACTCACCGGGGATAAAAAAAGCTCCTGTTAGAAGGAGCTTTTTAGTTAGGACGTTATTTTTGCTGCCAGCGCTCAGCGGCTTTGGCATCTGAATCTCTAGAATCGACCCATCTGATTGACTCTGTGGTTCGCTCTTTCTTCCAGAATGGAGCCTTAGTTTTTAAGTAATCCATAACAAACTCACACGCTTCAAATGCTGCCCCGCGATGAGCACTTGAAACACCAACAAATACAATTTGATCGCCGATATCCAAGTCGCCAACACGATGGATTACTCGGATATTTAACAGCGGCCAGCGTTGCTCAGCTTCATCACATATTTCAGCCAAGGCTTTTTCTGTCATGCCCGGGTAATGTTCAAGAGACAAACCTGTCACGTTATCGCCAAGGTTCATGTCACGCACTTTACCGCTAAAGGTCACAACCGCACCAGCTGACGTGCCCTCAGCAAGTACCTCATACTCACCACCAACCGAGAAATCATCAAACTGAACTGATACGCGCTTATCCATGATTAACCACCCGTTACCGGAGGGAAAAACGCCACTTCATCACCGGCTTTGATCGCGTGTTCGAACGGCACTATTGACTGATTGACTGCAGCAAGCAATTTTCCGGGCTCTAACGCAAGATCCCATTTACCCTCTTGCTGAATTAGATGGCTGCGAACATCTTCTACAGTGGAGAACTCGCCTTCAAGCTGAAGCTCATCAGTACCGACGAGTTCTCGAGTCTGAGCAAAAAATAGAACTTTAATCATGATTCCGCCTTAAAGTGACCCGACTTGCCACCCGTTTTCTCAAGCAAACGAACTTGACCGATCACTATGTCTTTTTGTACTGCCTTACACATATCGTAGATAGTTAACGCCGCCACAGACGCTGCGGTGAGCGCTTCCATCTCAACCCCAGTTTTGCCTGCGAGCTTACATACGGACTCAATACGAACCATGTTTTCAGCTTCAATCGCTTCCAGTTGTACTTCGACTTTTGACAGTAACAGAGGGTGGCAAAGTGGAATCAAATCCCACGTTTTCTTCGCCGCTTGAATACCTGCAATACGCGCCGTAGCAAACACGTCACCTTTATGGTGTGAACCCGAAACAATCAGTTGAAGGGTTTCAGGTGCCATGTGAACAAAAGCTTCTGCACGAGCTTCACGCACGGTTTCCGCTTTGGCAGAAACATCGACCATGTTTGCTTCACCAGAAGCATTGATATGAGTAAATTCGCTCATCAACCGCTCCTAAGTTAAACCGCTAGATGAGGCATAAAGTTACATGGGCGGTGGCTAGCATCCAGCTGCTGCTTGATGATCTTAGTCCAACCGGTACGACACGCACCTGTTGAACCCGGCATGGCAAAAATCACTGTGTGGTTAGCAAAACCAGCGATAGCACGAGATTGGATGGTTGATGTACCGATTTCTTCATAAGAAACCATACGGAATAGTTCACCAAAACCCTCGACTTCTTTATCGAATAGTGGTTTCAATGCTTCTGGTGTGCTGTCACGTGAAGTAAAGCCAGTACCACCAGTTATCATCACCGCTTGAACATTTTCGTCTGCAATCCACTTCGATACGATTGCGCGGATCTTATACATATCATCGATAACTATTTTCTTATCAACAACATTGTGACCAGCTTCTTTGGCGTTTTCGACTAGGTAACCACCCGAAGTATCATTCTCTTCTGTACGAGTATCTGAAACGGTTAGTACTGCGATATTTGCTGGTTGGAATTTGCTTTCTGCGTGACCCATTTGCTCACCTTTATATTTGTCAAAGTCATCTTCACGCTTATCTACCCGACAAGCATGTAATGTAATTTATGATCGGTATCAGCCGCCGATAGAGGCCAAGTGCGGTGTCATGCCCGAATTTCCATCATGTAGGAAATGGCTAACCGACTTAGTTTGCAGCTGGTTCTGAATTCGTTCTATTAATGCGGTTTCTTGTCCATCGTCTTCAAGCAAGTCACGCAACTCAACACCATGATCACCAAACAGGCAGAGGTGAAGTTTACCCGTAGCAGAGACACGTAAGCGGTTGCAGCTTTCGCAGAAATCTTTTTCATAGGGCATGATCAAACCGATCTCACCCTGATAATCTGGATGAACAAATACTTGCGCAGGACCATCATTCTTGGCGCGAACTTTGAGCAACCAACTATTAGCAATAAGTTGATTGCGAATCGCAACACCAGAAACATGGTGACGTTGAAACAACTCGTCCATTTCTCCTGTTTTCATCAATTCGATGAAACGCAGCTGAATCGGGCGATCTTTTATCCAATTTAGAAAGGCAGGTAACTCATGAGCATTGAGGTCTTTCATCAATACAACATTGACTTTGACCTGGTCGTAACCCACTTCAAATGCACGGTCGATGCCCGACATCACTTGAGAGAACTTATTCTCACCAGTGATCTGATGGAACATTCTTGGATCTAGGCTATCAACGCTGACATTGATATGAGTGAGTCCGGCCTCTTTCCAACTCGCCACATGTTTCTCCATGCGGTAGCCGTTGGTCGTGGTTGCGACTTTATCAATGCCTTGGGTCATGGACACAGTATGAATAATATCGTTGAAATCTTTGCGCAGGCTCGGCTCACCACCGGTAATACGGACTTTTGACGTACCGCAATCGGCAAATGCTCGCACGACACGCTTAATTTCTGGGAGAGTTAAAAAAGACGAGTTTTTTTGACCCGAAGGCTTATAGCCATCAGGTAAACAGTAAGTACACTTAAAGTTACAGACATCTGTAACGGACAGTCGCAAGTAATAAAACTTGCGATGAAATCTATCTTCGAATTGTTGCGCCACGGAACACCTTTCCAAACACGGGAGGCATATTCATTTCCAAATATGCCCTTGTGACAACACGTCACTGGCTCAATAAGCTTATCCTGAGGACTTAGCTTATAAAGCTCGGAGTTATGGCAACTACCTGACAATTGCGGTAGCAGCTAGCGAATAAAATACTTAATATCTGTAAGTGATTCCAGCCTGAGTACGAAAAAATCGTGCTTAGAGCTCAATTTACCTAATATTGGGTATTGGTTATTAATGCAATAATCTAAATTGTAGTTAGTTATTAATAAAAAGAGCGTCACAATGTCAATTTACGCTAGCAAGAAAATTGTC
>NZ_JATABG010000313.1:0-4270 GCF_036533755.1 Vibrio sp. M260118
GGTTAGTTTTTGTTTCATGTTATCCACCATGCATCGCTTTCAACCTTGGCGACCATTACAATGTTGGCGCTCGACTAGAAAGCGTGTTCCAAATCACTTTTTACGTGACTACTTTTTAATAAATCCCGTTCAGTGTTGATGTTTTTTATGAAACTAAAAATTACATTCAGTGACAGTGAGATTTCGATCTCATTGATTTAATGAATAGTTGAAGCGCAATCAAATTTTCAACATACAGCGATAACAGAAGTATCAGGATTGAGAATAGGCAACTGATTTGGCTAGATTTTAGGTAGAGATTAGAGTTATAACTTTAGTTTTCAAGCGAGTAGCAAACGTAAAAAAGGCGCTATTTCAGCGCCTTATCATGAATCGGTTTAAACAGTTTAATTCAATCGATTGTGGTCGTTATCGTCTTTGCGCTCATACTCACCTTCAAAAGTGGAACCTTGATTAGAGTCGCCTTTATGAAACGGACCTTGGTCAAAAGGGTTTTGACCAAACTGGTCGCCCTGGAAACTGCCGTGAAATCCGCCACCGACTGATTTTACAACCATTTTGCTCATTAGGTACTTAGCGATCGACGCTCTAGGAGTCGGAAGTAGCACAAGCATACCAAATGCGTCTGTCATAAAACCCGGGGTTAACAGCAACACACCCGCCACAGCCAACATCACACCCTCAAAAATTTGCTGAGCAGGAAGCTCACCCTGCTGAAGGCGGTTCTGGACTGACATAAGTGTTTGCAGGCCTTGGCTACGCACTAACGATGCACCAACGAAAGCGGTGATCAGCACTAAGCCGATGGTAGGCCACAAACCAATAAAGCCACCGACTTGAATAAATAGTCCTATTTCAATAATAGGTACGAAGATAAAAAGCAGTAATAAGATAGGAAACACACGCCCTCCTTTGTTAGCCACAGTGTAAGCCTAAAGGTCGTGTAATCTCAAATTGAAGCTGTAAAAAAACGTGATAAAACACTCAACAAACCGCTACCTATAAAGGGTTATTCATACCCTGTTCATATCTTACAAAACTTTAACTCAACAAAACTGAAAAAGGTGATCAACTTACTATTATTATGCTCTAGGTACAGTATTATGTGCCACATAAGTCAGGACGGATTTAACAGCCAAAAATTCTGTCGAATGGATTCTTAGACCACAGAACGGCTATAAAGCAACTTTATTATCAGAATAAATATCTAAGGATCCTGTATGGCTACGCAAATTGTAACACCTCATGTGGCTAACCTTGCAACTCGTATCGAAGAAGATCTACTTGGCGAGCGTCATGTTCCTGCCGACGCTTACTATGGCATTCATACTCTACGCGCGATCGAGAATTTCAACATCTCTAACATGACTATTTCTGACGTACCTGAATTCGTACGCGGAATGGTGATGACTAAGAAGGCCGCCACACTGGCCAACAAAGAGCTCGGTGTTATCCCTAAAGACGTTGCCAACTACATTGTTGAAGCATGTGATCTGATCCTTGATACAGGTAAGTGCATGGATCAGTTCCCTTCCGATGTATTCCAAGGTGGTGCGGGTACTTCAGTCAACATGAACACCAATGAGGTGATTGCCAACGTTGCGCTGGAGCTGATGGGTAAAGAAAAAGGCCAATACGAGTTCATCAACCCTAACGACCATGTCAACAAGAGCCAATCAACTAACTGTGCTTACCCAACCGGTTTCCGTATCGCGGTATACAACAGCGTGCAAAAACTGATTGAAGCGATTGAATACTTAAAAGGTTCATTCGAACTGAAAAGCCAAGAGTTTAAAGATGTATTGAAGATGGGTCGTACTCAGCTTCAAGATGCAGTGCCTATGACGGTTGGCCAAGAGTTCCACGCTTGGGCTGTGACCCTAAACGAAGAGATTCGCGCCCTTGAGTACACTTCAAAGCTACTATTAGAGGTCAACCTAGGTGCAACAGCAATCGGCACTGGCCTGAACGCAGCACACGGTTACCAAGTTGCAGCAGTAAAACACCTAGCCGACGTAACAGGCTTAGAAGTCGTTCCAGCAGAAGACCTGATTGAAGCAACATCAGACTGTGGCGCTTATGTAATGACTCATGGTGCGCTAAAACGATTAGCGGTTAAACTGTCTAAGATCTGTAACGACCTTCGTCTACTCTCTTCCGGTCCACGTGCGGGCCTCAACGAGTTAAACCTACCTGAACTTCAAGCGGGCTCTTCTATTATGCCCGCGAAAGTGAACCCTGTGGTTCCTGAAGTGGTCAACCAAGTGTGTTTCAAAGTACTTGGTAACGACAACACGATTTCATTTGCCGCAGAGGGTGGTCAACTACAGCTCAACGTGATGGAGCCAGTCATCGCTCAGAGTATGTTTGAGTCAATTTCCATCCTCTCCAACGCTTGTGTAAACCTACGTGATAAGTGTATTGATGGCATCACTGTCAACAGAGAAGTGTGTGAAGCCTACGTATACAACTCTATCGGTATCGTCACATATTTAAACCCATATATCGGTCATCACGAAGGCGATATTGTCGGAAAAATCTGTGCGGAAACCGGTAAGAGTGTTCGCGAAGTCGTGCTAGAAAGAGGGCTTTTAACTGAAGAAGAACTCGACGACATATTAAGTGTTGAAAACTTTATGCATCCAACGTATAAAGCGAAACGTTACGAATAATGTAGCGAAAAGGGCTCTCAGGAGCCCTTTTTTAGAATTCAATACGGTTAACCTTATATATTTAAGGGTTTTATTCCATTCAAATTATCTATCCATTTAGAGTCTGAATCGTTAGATAAATTGAATCAAAACTAAAAATACGAGGTGTTAATATGGTTGCAGTCGAACTCATTGTCGTTCTGCTCTTTATCTACTTAGGAGCCAGAATCGGTGGCATTGGTATTGGTCTAGCTGGTGGTGCAGGTGTTATTGCACTCTCTTTGGTCCTTGGCGTACCCACAAGCCAGGCATTTGTGCCTGTCGATGTAATCCTGATCATTATGTCAGTCATTACCGCGATTGCAGCAATGCAAGTGGCAGGTGGTATGGACTGGTTAGTACAAGTGGCAGAAAACTTTTTGCGTAAACACCCTGAGCGCATCACCTTTTATGCGCCAATTGTTACCTTTTTAATGACACTCATGGCTGGCACTGGCCACACTGCGTTCTCAACTCTGCCTGTGATCGCTGAAGTTGCTAAAGGCCAAGGGGTTCGCCCATCTCGTCCATTATCAATTGCAGTTGTCGCTTCTCAAATCGCGATTACGGCATCACCTATTTCAGCAGCCGTTGTTGCCTTTGCCGCTATGCTCGCACCAATGGGCGTTGACTACTTGACGCTACTCGCAGTGTGCATTCCAACCACTTTCATTGCCTGTATGATTGGTGCATTCGTTGCTAACTTCATGGGCGGAGAGCTCAAAGATGATCCTATTTATCAGGAACGTCTGGAAAAAGGACTAATTAAGCTTGCAACTGAAACCAAGCGTGAAATTCTGCCTACTGCAAAAACTGCTACTTACATTTTCTTAGCCGCTATCGGTTTTGTTGTCTGCTATGCAGCGGCGATTTCTGGTTCAATTGGCCTAATTAAAGATCCTGCACTTGGTCGTAACGAAGCGATCATGACGGTTATGCTTGCCGCAGCGGCTGCAATTGTTTTGATCACTAAGATCGATGCAGCGAAAATTCCTTCAGCGTCGACTTTCCGCTCAGGTATGACGGCATGTGTGTGTGTACTCGGTGTTGCGTGGTTAGGTTCAACCTTCGTTAACGCTCACGTAGACGGCATCAAAGATGTAGCAGGAGCTCTGCTTTCTGACTACCCGTGGATGCTAGCTATGGTACTGTTCTTCGCATCTATGCTGCTTTACTCACAAGGCGCAACTACGGTAGCGCTAATGCCAGCAGCACTTGCGATTGGTGTCGCGCCACTCACAGCCGTGGCTTCATTTGCGGCAGTGAGTGCACTATTCGTTCTACCAACCTACCCAACTCTATTGGCAGCAGTAGAAATGGACGATACGGGTTCAACGCGCATTGGTAAGTACGTTTTCAACCACCCATTCTTCATTCCTGGTGTGGTAACCATCTGCTCAGCCGTTGCATTAGGCTTCACGTTTGGTGGTTTATTAATCTAGTTCATATTTAAACACACAGGGAGCTTCGGCTCCCTTTTTTATTTTATCTATCGTAAAAAAACTTAGCTCACATTTTATTTTTGACTTTAATCAAGAAAACGTTCGAAATCTCTTTATGCATTATAATCCTGAGCTTTG
>NZ_JATABG010000314.1:0-4252 GCF_036533755.1 Vibrio sp. M260118
CCGATAAGCCACTTAGCCAAATTAAAAAAGGGCAACTGGTTAGATATAAGTTAGCAGAGAATGGCCAGCTTGATATCTTGCAGCTTGAAAAAAGAAATCAGTCTGTGATGTTTTTCCGACTGTCAGATGGCGGATTTGGCCGAAGTAAGTAAACATTTACTTACGTTGACTATCTCATTGTAAAAGGGAGTGATAATTATCACTCCCTTTTACTTTTCAGTCTTCACACTATTTGGCTAGCTTCATATCTATGTGTGGGATATCGTCTTCTAAGTACATCTCTGAGGTTTGGACAAAACCATGTTTCTGATAGAAGGCTGATAAATGTTCCTGCGCTCCTATTTCTATCGACTCGTTTGGCCATAGTGACTGGCACTCTATCAGTGCTTGTTCTAGGAGTTTATGGCCAAGTCCACCGCCACGGTGGGTTTCACTTGTGGCTACTCGACCGATACTCACTGACGGATAGCTGAGTCCTTTTGGAAGCAGACGAGCGCACGCAATCAAGGTTTCATCTTGATAGCCAAGTAGGTGGTGAACGCCAGATTGTTGGTCTTTATTGTCTAGTTCAGGGTAAGGGCATGTCTGTTCTACAACGAACACATCTACTCTCAATTTGAGTAATTGATAAAGCTCATGTGTGGTGAGCTGGGAAAAAGATTTAAGTTGCCAAGTAATCATTTCAGTTGCTTGAAGGTTGCTTATCTAAGCAATGTATCAAGAGTGGAACTTGAGCGATACAAAAAAGCCGCAATTTTCATTGCGGCTTTGAACTATCTAAACAGAAACTATTTCTGTAGGTCGATCTGGTAAACACCAAAGCCAACATCATCCGTAGCAACACGTTTCATTGGGTACTGACCTTTCTCCTCAATGAACTTCGCAGCTTTCTCACTTGGTGATGTTTCAAAGCGGATATCTAACTGCTTATCAGACTCAATTGGTGCGAATGTCCAGTTATTGTCTGCGCTTGGCGTTACTTCGCCTTTCTCTTCACTTACGCGAGTAATATAAGCAGCAATAACTGAGCGGTTTTCGTCTGGAGAATCAAACGCAACGAACTCAGAACCTGTGCCTGGGAATTTGTTGCTGTACGCGCGGTAGTTGTTGGTTGCGATAATGAAGTCTTGCTTCATATCGATTGGCTTGCCTTGGTAAGTCAGGCCAACAATACGCTCAGCGTCCTCGTTAACGACTTTACAGTTGCCATCATACTTTGCAGGCTTAGTGACATCGATTTGGTAGTTCACACCGTCTATAACGTCGAAGTTATAAGTGCGGAAACCATCCCAGTCGATAAGCTGCTGTGGAGCGGTGCTGTTTACATCAATCTGCTTGAACTGACCCGCTGTACACTCGAGCCACTCTTTTACCTCTTTACCGGTTACCTTCATCGCGACAAGCGTATTCGGGTAAAGGTATAGATCCGCTGCGTTGCGGAAAGTGAGCTGGCCAGATTCAACCTCAGTAAAGTTCGCTGGGTCATTCTTACGCCCGCCCGCTTTAAATGGCGCAGCGGCAGACAGTACAGGGATGTCTGATAGGTCTGGGTCGCCTTGAATAAAGCGCTCAACATAATCTTTCTGGGCAAGGTTAACGATCTGAACGGTTGGATCATCCTGTACAAGTGCTAAGAAGCTGTACATAACATCGTTAGCTTTACCGATTGGTTGGTTCACAAAATCACGAGTGCCTTTGTGGTCAGCTTCTAGTGCTTTGACCATCTCTGCATCGGCTTGTGCCAGTGATTTTTTGTTGACCTTGTCATAGATAGGGCGAGCTTCTGATTGACCATCAACCACAACCCACTTGCCATCTTTTTCTTTAAGTTCTAGGTCGATAACACCAACATGGCTACCCCAACGCCCTGGCATTACAGATGCTACGCCATTAATGGTGCCTTTTTGGTTGTCGACGCCTTGAATGTTATCGAACCCTTTACCTGGGAATACCGCGTGTGAGTGACCGAAAGCAATCGCATCAATACCTTCAACTTCTGCTAGGTAATAAGTTGAGTTTTCTGCGCCACGTTTGTATGGGTCTGCCGCAACACCTGAGTGAGGAATCGCGACGATAACTTCCGCTCCCTCTTTTTTCATTTGAGGAACGAGCTCTTCAGCCATCTCTTTGATGTCTTTGGCGAAAACCTTACCTTCTAGGTTCTTCTTATCCCAAACCATGATTTGTGGTGGAACAAAGCCGATGTAGCCCACTTTAACTTCATGCTCTGCGCCGTCTACATCTTTAAATGTATGAGTCTTGATGATGTATGGCTTGAAGTAGTGCTCACCGGTTTTTTTATCAAATACGTTAGCACTGATGTACGGGAAGTCTGCATCATTAATGGTTTCTGCCAGGAACTCTAGTCCGTAGTTGAACTCGTGGTTACCAATATTACCTACGTCGTAGTTAAGTTGGTTCATTGCTTTATAAACAGGGTGAACTTCGGCGACTTCAATGCCTTTCGACGCCATGTAGTCACCCATTGGGCTACCTTGGATCAAGTCACCGTTGTCAACCAAAACACTGTTTTCAACTTCAGCACGAGCTTGTTTAACGAGAGTAGCAGCACGCGTTAAACCAATCTTTTGTGATGGTTTGTCTTTGTAGTAGTCGTAATCCATGACATTGGTGTGAATGTCGGTTGTTTCAACGATACGAAGTTTGATCGTATCCGCCATTGCTGGGCCTGCCATGGCTAACATGCCACCCAGTACAGCTAGAGACAGAGGTTTCACTGCTACTTTCATTTTTATGCTCCGATAGCTTTAATTAGACGATGCATAATGTAACAAAATGCGATGAAACAATGATTACACTCAATATCAAAGTGTGACTTGGAGCGTTTGCTGTATGGAGTTCTGCTGTGAATCTCTCACAATTGGACAAAGCTTAAACAGTCGCGGAAAAGTTGGCTTATCAGGATTTGATATAAAAAATGAAATTTTAGAATTTCAGGTAATATGACTAGGGCGCCATAATGCCTTCATAGATTAAATGAGGATGACATTATGGCGAGCAGGGATACGGTTTCTCAATTTCCGTTAAGCAGTCAGCGCACAACGCGAAGCAAGCAGGCCGATCTTAATACCTTAGGCCAGAGTGTTTTGGGTTATGGAGAAGTTGCACTTATTGGGGCAGGTCCGGGTGACTTAGAACTACTGACCATTAAAGCACTGCGCTTCCTTCAGCAAGCCGATGTTGTTCTCTATGACTATCTGGTATCTGACGACATTATGTCTTTAGTGCCTAGCGATACTATTCAAGTCTGTGTCGGTAAACGTGCCGGTCACCATAGTGTTCCTCAAGAAAAAACCAACCAACTTCTGCTCGACTTTGCACTAAAAGGTCATCGTGTGGTGCGTATTAAAGGCGGCGATCCGTTTATCTTCGGTCGTGGTGGTGAAGAGCTAGAAGTGCTTGCTGATGCCGGTATCTCTTTTCATGTTGTCCCGGGAATTACAGCAGCAGCAGGAGCAACAGCATACGCAGGCATTCCTCTTACTCACCGTGACTACGCCCAGTCAGCCATGTTCATTACTGGCCACTTAAAAGCGGAAAGTGATCACATGGATTGGTCCACCCTTGCTCGAGGTAATCAAACCTTAGTGATCTACATGGGGTTGATGAAGTCTGAGTACATCCAAAGTCAGTTAATTGAACACGGTCGCCAGCCAGATACACCCATCGCGATCATCGAACGCGGTACACATAGCCAACAGAAAATTTTCAAAGGTCAGCTTGCTGAGCTCGCTGACCTTGCAAAAGACGCACAGTCACCTTCTCTCATTGTCGTTGGAGAGGTGGTTGCCTTGTCGGAAAAACTTGCTTGGTTTGAACCTCAAGCGAAAAAGACCGAACTTCAGCGTCAATCAGCCTAACGCCATTAAATAGATTAGCCATTGGCTCAAAGAGTCACAAAGGAAGCAACTAACATGGACCAAGAACGTTTAACCCATCTTAAGCAGCTTGAAGCGGAAAGTATTCACATCATTCGTGAAGTCGCTGCTGAGTTTGATAACCCAGTGATGATGTACTCCATCGGTAAAGATTCATCGGTCATGCTGCACCTAGCTCGTAAGGCTTTTTACCCAGGTAAGATTCCTTTCCCGCTACTGCATGTCGACACCGATTGGAAATTTAAAGAGATGATTGAATTCCGTGACCGTACCGCTGAAAAATACGGTTTTGAGCTGTTAGTTCATAAGAACCCAGAAGGTTTGGCAATGGGATGTAGCCCATTTGTGCATGG
>NZ_JATABG010000315.1:0-4224 GCF_036533755.1 Vibrio sp. M260118
ATCTACTTAAAACACCTAAGTGGCTCATGACGATGGCAATGGGAGAGAGTTCAGTTCTTCTATTCGATAGTATCCGGGCCAAACCTAAGAAGTTGACCGAGTTAGGATTTCGCTTCAGTTACTCACGAATTGAACCTGCGTTAAAAAATCTGTTACAACACCAGGATTAATCCAGTAACCTGATCTAATTACTCAATTAACTGGTCCGGCTCTGCATGAAAAAATCAATACTAATCACCGGTTGTTCAACTGGCATTGGCTACGTATCTGCTCACGCACTTCACCAGCGAGGCTATCAAGTCATTGCCTCTTGTAGGAAGCAAGCTGACGTTGCACGACTTCAAGCTGAAGGATTAACTTGTATTCAACTTGATCTTGCTGACCCTAACAGTATTTCACAAGCAGTAGAGCAAACCTTAGCCTTAACCGATGGTAAACTTGATGCGCTGTTTAATAATGGCGCATACGGCCAACCGGGTGCACTCGAAGACTTACCAACCGACGGTTTAAGGGAGCAGTTTGAAACCAACTTCTTTGGCTGGCACCAATTGGTCCGTGAAGTGCTTCCCGTGATGCGTAAACAAGGTGCTGGGCGAATTGTTCAAAACAGTTCAGTACTAGGCTTTGCCGCCATGAAGTATCGCGGTGCCTATAACGCCTCCAAATTCGCCATTGAAGGTTGGAGTGATACATTAAGACTTGAACTTATGGGCAGCGATATTCACATAAGCCTAATAGAACCAGGACCAATCGAAACCGAATTTCGCGCCAACGCCCTCGAAGCTTTTAAACGTTGGATTACCATTGAAGGTAGCGCCCACGAAGCACAATATCTGCAGCAAATGGAGCGATTGAACAGTGAAACCTCGAACAATGCATTCGTGCTACCTGCCGAATCTTGCGTTGAACCGCTAATCCACGCCCTTGAGGCGAACCAACCGAAAATTCGCTACCGAATTACCACACCGACCAAGGTATTTGCTGTGTTAAAACGACTACTTCCAACTCGGTTACTTGATAAGATACTACGCCAGGCGGCGTGACCTTTTGTTTAACTTTGTCATTATTCCGTAACAATAAGTAGGTAAATTAACAATCAGGGCGTATAGACCCTAATTAATTTAAGCGCTACATTCGGAATAATAATATGTCCTTAAACCAGTTAAACTGGCTGAGTGTGGGTGTTGCGCTAACCTTGTTTATCGTATTATAGACACCTTCGCTTTCTCGCTAGAGAACAAACACCGCCATATCCGGCGGTGTTTTTCGTTTTGGCAGCAATATGACCTCGAATTCAAACTGTTAGCTTGAACTCTTCCCACTCCGCCCATATCTATTGCTTATAGACCAAGTTGCAAGGAATTTTCAAATGCAGTCCCCATATATTGTCGAGCTAAACGAACAGAACTTCCGCCAAGTACTTGAAGAATCAATGCAGACCCCAGTACTTATTCACTTTTGGGCTCCAATGAGTGAGGAAAGTGCACAGGTAATTCCAGAACTGCAGATGCTAGCCCAGCAGTACAATGGCGCTTTTACCCTTGCGCTACTTAACTGCGAACAAGAGCAGATGATCGCGAGTCAATTTGGTGTACAGGCACTGCCAACCATTGCGTTATTTATCAATGGACAGGCTGTCGACGGACTTGGCGGACCGCAAAGCGTCACCGCTATTCAAGAGATGCTAACCAAACACCTTCCGAGCCAAGACGAACAGAACTTAAAGCAAGCTCTCGATCTCATCCAAGCGGGGCAACATGCTCAGGCACTCTCTTTGCTTGAAGCGTTGGATCAAGAGCTCAAGCAGAAAGGTGACGTAAAACTCGCGCTAGCAGACTGCTACTTAGAAACGCAAAACTTCGATCAAGCCAGAACCCTGCTTGAGGCGATTCCTCTCGAATATCACGACAACTACTATAAAGGACTGATTGCCAAGCTAGAACTGCACGCACAGGCGGCCAATAGCCCAGAGATCCAGTCTCTAGAAGAAGCATTGGCTCAAAGTCCAAGTGACCTAAAACTAACCAATGAACTGGCGTTAAACTACCATCAAGTTAATAGAGACGAAGAGGCGCTTGAGTTGCTTTGGACCATATTACGCAAAGATTTAGGCGCTCTTGATGGTGAAATTAAAAAGTCGTTCATGGATATCTTAGCCGCCCTTGGGCAAGGTAACCCTACCGCAGGTAAGTATCGTCGACAGCTTTACTCTATTCTCTACTAGTTCATTCCAAATCATAGACTTAAAGCCGGTTAATCCGGCTTTATTTTTGCCTAAATTACATTCAACTTCTCACTTCTGCCATTGTCACCGGCTGTGCTATAGGCAACAATCAATAGACAACTTATAAAAGGAACTCAGATATGGCTATTGATTCATTGATTACTATCGGTGTCTTTCTTGTTGTGGTGATCTCACTGATCATTGCAGCGGTCAAGACAGTGCCTCAAGGTAACAACTGGACCGTTGAGCGTTTTGGTCGCTACACACAAACCCTCAAGCCAGGCTTAAACATCATCATTCCATTTATCGATGGCATCGGCCATAAGATCAATATGATGGAACGTGTTTTAGACATCCCGGCTCAAGAAGTGATCTCTAAAGATAACGCTAACGTGACTATTGATGCCGTCTGTTTCGTGCAAGTGGTCGACGCTGCGCAGGCCGCTTATGAAGTTAATGATCTTGAGCATGCAATCCGCAACTTAACTCTCACCAACATTCGTACTGTTCTTGGTTCTATGGAGTTGGATGAGATGCTTAGCCAACGTGACATGATCAATACTAAACTGCTTTCTATCGTTGACGAAGCAACTAACCCTTGGGGTGTCAAAGTTACCCGTATCGAAATTAAAGATGTTCAACCACCAGCAGATCTTACCGCAGCAATGAATGCACAGATGAAGGCCGAACGTAATAAACGTGCTGACATTCTTGAAGCAGAGGGGGTTCGACAAGCCGAGATATTAAAAGCAGAAGGTCATAAGCAATCTGAGATTTTGAAAGCAGAAGGCGACAAACAGGCGGCCATTCTTCAAGCTGAAGCGCGCGAACGCGCTGCAGAAGCAGAGGCTCGCGCAACCAGCATGGTATCAGAAGCCATTGCGAAAGGTGACATGCAAGCCGTGAATTACTTTATTGCTCAAGGTTACACCGACGCACTTAAAACCATTGGCCAAGCAGAGAATGGTAAAATTATCATGTTGCCGCTTGAAGCAACGGGTTTAATGGGCTCTGTGGCGGGAATTGCTGAAATGTTTAAACAATCGCAAGATGACGCTAAGTAGAGGTGGTTGTGTTTGAGTTATTGGAAAGTATCAACCATTGGCACTGGCTAGCTTTCGGGCTAGCCCTTCTTGCTATCGAACTATTGGGCACCGCAGGTTACTTCCTTTGGTTAGGTTTATCGGCCCTGATGGTCGGCGTGTTACTCACCTTGGTTCCAATGAGTTGGCAACTTCAGTGGGTGGCTTTCGCTGCTTTCGCTTTAATTACTACCTGGCTGTGGTGGCGCAGGCAATTTAAAGCGGATCGAAAGTCTGACGCTGAGCGCGACCTGAACCAGAAAGACAAGCAACTCGTCGGCCAAGTCGTGCGCTTAGATGAGGACTTTCCTGCCGGAAAAGGACGTATTAGAGTTGGCGACACGACGTGGAGTGCTCTTTCCGAACAAAATCTTTCCTCCGGTCAACAAGTAACAATCACCGAAGTTAATGGGATTATTTTAACTATTAAGCCATTAGAGCAGTAAAACGTTATGCGCCAATTTTGGTTTGTAGAGTACAACCTAAAAATGTCTTGAAGACTGAGTTTACAACTGGTATCAAAAGTACTTTTACTATCCATACAAACATAAAAAGGAACCAAGTTGGTTCCTTCTTATTATTCAAACATTTATTATTGGTTAATCAGCTCAACCAAAATCATTTTCTTTTCACTGTCGTTCGCTTGACCAAACCAATAAGAGAACATCTGCTCCGCTTGATCTTCGGTGTCTAATTTCGCTTTGGTATTTTTACGATTAGAAACAGCCCAATTTGTTACACTTTCTTTTTGTGTATCATCAAGTTGTTGATACCAATACATGGCCATTTCATAAGATTTGGATTTCTCTACAGTGCTTGAGGTTTCAACCATTGCTGTTGCAGTTGGTGCTGCGACTACAGCGACAGGTTTCGATTTAAGTTGATTATTAACACTGTTTCTAACGGCTTCAATATAAC
>NZ_JATABG010000316.1:0-4202 GCF_036533755.1 Vibrio sp. M260118
ACTTTTTCAATTTGGTAGTCTTCAATTAGCTTAGAAAAGGCGAATTGGAATTTTCTAATCTCTTGAGTGTCGCTTGCATTGCCAATGCTAAGTTTTGCCACGCGGCAATCGGGTAAATGGACAACACCCTCTGCCTGAGAAAGAAGACAGATTACTGCATCGTTACCTTTTAGCTCTACACCACAAATTTTCATGTTTTCACCTAATTGTTGTTTGTCCGCGACATTATACCCAAATAACCTCAAAATGCTTGGTCTAGCGAGAATCGCTTGGTTTATAGATGTGGAAATACTGGTATTGAAGTTGCTTAAATATAACTAGAGACACATGGGCTGTTAGCGTCTATGTTAAACAATAATGGGTTCAGCAGTGAGTTGCGCAGGACGATGCAATGAAGAAATTAGCGATATTGATTACTGTTTGTTTAGCCCTTGTTGGCTGTAGTACCAAGTTTGTCTATGACAACATGGATTGGCTACTTCTGGAGTACTTGGATGACTATGTTGAGTTAAACAATGAACAAGAAGAGGTGGTGAGTCAAAAAATTGCTGTACTTAGCGAATGGCATCGCAGAGAAGAGATCCCCAACTATATAGCACATCTCGATGAGTTAATGGCAATTGAGCCGAGCAACTTTACGCTCGAACAACTGGACATTCAACAAGAAAAGCTGAGGCAGCACTCTCAGCGATTAGTGGCTAGAATCGCCCCTGAGTTATATTCCATTGCGCGTGAACTGTCTAATGAGCAAGTGGAAGAGCTAATGGATAGCATTCGGGTCCGACACACAAAATATAAAAACAAGTACCAGCAACTCTCCGATGACGAGATCAAAGCGCGTTACAAAGAGCGTATCGAAGATAACTTAGAAACTTGGGTTGGAAGCTTAACTAAGCAGCAACAAACCTTGATAGATGAGTGGGTCGATGAACTGTTTATCACCTCTCATGATTGGGTCAATCATCAAACTCAAATGCGTGTCGAGATGAAATCATTACTTGCACATCGACTTAACATGGCCAAGTTCCAGCCAGAGTTACAGCAGTTGATGTTCCATCCTGACCGTTTCTATACGCCTGAGCTAGAGCATAAGATTACTCACAATAGGGAAGTTGGTGGTCGATACTTAGTTAAAGTGATCAATGTGATGACGCCAAAGCAAATCGAACACTACCGCGATGAAATCGCCGATTGGAGACAGCTAGCGTTAGATATTCAGTAACTTACGCCACAAATATAGTTAGGGGAGCTTTGTTAAAACTAGGTTACAGGATAGAGTAGAGCCACTCCTTACACGACCTGGCATGTTTTATGGAATGGATTCTATTGTTCGGCGCAGGTGTGCTTGGCGGAATACTCAATAGCATTGCTGGTGGCGGTAGTTTTATTACTTTTCCGGCGCTTATGTTTGTCGGTGTTCCTCCGGTCATCGCCAATGCAACCAATACCTTTGCTGCTTGCGCTGGCTATATCAGTGGTGCCTTTGGTTTTCGCCAAGATATCGCTAAATCAAATGGTTCAGTAAAATGGACCATCTTATTAAGTGGTCTTGGTGGTGCGTTGGGTGCCTATTTACTACTTAGTGTTTCCGAGCAGCAGTTCTTAAAAGCCATTCCTTGGTTGCTACTATTCGCCACGTTGCTATTCCTGTTTGGTAGTCACATCAGTCACTGGGCAAGTAAATTGGCTAGCTCTGCTTCGCTTCATCCTCTCTGGGGTATAGCGTCAATCTCGTTGTTGCTTGTTTTGGTCTCTGCGTATGGCGGCTTTTTTAATGCAGGGCTTGGCGTGGTGGTTTTAAGCTATTTAGTTCTCGCGGGATACACAGATATCAATCAGATGAACGGGCTTAAACTTCTTGTCTCTTCGTGTGTCTCTATCATTGCTATTGTAGTGTTTGTACTGGATGGCTCGATAGACTGGCTACGTGGTGGGGCAGTGATGTTTGGTACCTTACTTGGTGGTTATGTAGCAGCAAGAGTTTCACGGCAAGTAGAGCAGCGTTACGTCAAAGGCTTTGTGGCAATATCTAGCATCATTATGACGGTCTACTTTTTCTATGACATCTACCTTTGAGTGAAATTTGACTCTATGCTTGCGGTCACACTCAAAGCTATTTTGATTTCAATTTAGGTTAATTTAGCTGACAAAAAGGCATAATTAAGTGGTCGAGAAAAGGCCAGTGTGATGTCTTTTATGGCCTTGTAAACTGTTGTTCAGGAGGCTTTATGAGTAGAAAATTAGGCAGAGTCATGTCCAGTAGTCGCATGATCACTTTCGTCGCATTTCTTGCTGCAACCTTCGCTTGGGTGTTAAAAATGCCCGCACTATTTACCGTGTCGTTGCTTGCTCTTGTCGCGAGCGGTGCACTCTACCTCAACGACAAATACAAGCACAGTAAAAAAGAGAAGAGCGCCTAATGGCGCTCTCAGGTTTACTTAAAAGAATCCAAAAGGGTTTACGTCATAGCTGATCAGTAAATTCTTGGTGTTTTGGTAGTGAACAAGCATCATCTTGTGTGTTTCTCGGCCAATTCCTGATTTCTTGTAACCACCAAATGCCGCATGTGCAGGGTAGGCGTGGTAGCAGTTGACCCAGACACGCCCGGCTTCGATATTACGGCCCATGCGGTAGGCTAAGTTAGCATCACGCGTCCAAACGCCAGCTCCCAGACCATACTCAGTATCATTTGCAATTGCCAGAGCTTCTACCTCATCTTTAAATTTGGTGATTGCGATGACTGGGCCGAATATCTCCTCTTGGAATACGCGCATTTTGTTGTTGCCTTCGAGGAGTGTTGGTTGGATGTAGTAACCGGATTCGATTTCACCTTGTTGTTTGGCAATGTCGCCTCCGAATACGACTTTAGCACCCTCTTGTCGTCCAATCTCCAGGTAGCTCAAGATCTTGTCAAATTGCACTTGAGATGCTTGTGCACCGACTTGAGTGTCAGTGTCTAACGGGTTTCCTTGTTTGATGCTCTGTGCGCGCTCTGCCACTTTGGCAATAAACTTATCGTAGACTGATTCGTGCACGAGCACTCGCGATGGACAGGTGCACACTTCACCCTGATTGAAGAATGCTAACAACGTACCATCGATACATTTTTCAAGGTACTCATCTTCATGGTCAAATACATCGGGAAAATAAATATTTGGAGATTTACCACCTAGCTCGACGGTGGAAGGGATCAGATTTTCCGCAGCGCATTTCAGGATATGGTTACCGATCTCAGTTGACCCTGTAAATGCCAGTTTAGCGATGCGGTTGCTGGTCGCCAACGCTTGGCCAGCCTCACTACCAAACCCATTGACGACGTTGACCACACCGGCAGGAATCAGGTCACCGATTTTTTCTATCAACAGCAAAATGGAAGTAGGCGTTTGCTCCGCAGGCTTTAGTACGACACAGCATCCTGCCGCCAATGCAGGAGCGAGTTTCCATGCGGCCATTAGCATAGGAAAGTTCCAAGGGATTATTTGACCAACGACGCCGATCGGCTCTGGGAAATGATAGCTTGCTGTATTGACATCAAGCTCGGCCGCACTGCCTTCTTGCGCGCGGATACAGCCAGCAAAATAGCGAAAATGGTCAACGACTAAAGGTAAATCGGCAGCAAGTGTTTCGCGTACGGGAATCTACGAGAGTTGGACAATCTACTTAAGGTAACAAGCTTGATCGCATCTGATGTTGATGAGATCGGTATCGAGCATCTTCCGCCGCACTTTGTCCAGCCTTTAATGGCTCAAACTGCGAATAAAGTATCTGAGTTATCAAAGAACCTTAAAGCGACATTAAATACAACTCTAATCGACACCTATCAAGCGCATAATGGCAACATCAGTAAAGTCTCACGTGTACTTGGCATTAGCCGGAATACTGTCTACCGGAAACTAAGAGCGTTGGGTTTGATAAATGCGAATTAGTGCAATTACTCAATTAAAATTCAACCAAATATTACTAATAGGATGAATCTTATTTTATAAAATAAAATTGTCATTAACGCTTAATCGACCTGTAATCTGAGCTATTCTTGGCCATTTTTAAATATGATTTTTTGCTTAAACTTATCTAATAAGTCGCTACTTTTAGTCCTAAAGTTTATTTAAATGTCAAATCATCAGATTCAATTAATAACCTTTCTGTCAAAATGTCTCACATTTAATAATATTAATAATCGATTTCTCAAAAGTAAGAAAGTG
>NZ_JATABG010000317.1:0-4187 GCF_036533755.1 Vibrio sp. M260118
GGAATGCCCGTGAGTACAGACGGTGTTCTGCTTGGAGCTTGGGTAGATATGAGCGGAGCACAAGTGGTGCTAGACATAGGGACAGGAACTGGGCTACTCAGTCTGATGTGTGCTCAACGTTATCCAGAGCTTAGCATTGAAGCCATTGATATTGATGACCAAGCCATCAAGGCAGCACAAGTTAATTTTTCTCATTCACCTTGGCAGGCGCGGTTAACATTGCATCATGGCAACGTGCTTGAATACTCGTTCACAAATAAGTTTGATCGCATCATCTGTAACCCTCCCTATTTCAATAATGGTGAACAAGCTAACAACCCATCACGCGCTACAGCTCGGCATACCGATAGTCTCACCCATATTGATCTTCTGGGTCGCTGCGTTCAGCTATTAAATGACTACGGCAAAGCCAACTTTGTTCTACCGCAGGTGGAGGGAGAGCAGTTTATGCAATTAGCTCAAGAGCAAGGTTGGTATGTGAGTCGTCTATGTCAGGTTAAACCTACCGAACGAAAACAGGTCACTAGGCTTTTGATTGAACTACAGAAAAAACCTGCTGAAACATTCAGTGAGTCACTTACTATCCATAGTGATAACGGCTACAGTGCAGGTTTTATTGCCCTAACCAAAGATTTTTATCTGAAGATGTAGAAAATAACGTGTGATCCTTATCACCGATCACTCTATAATACGTCCCCTTAAATTTATTGTTCACACCAACTGGCTTGTGGAGACATCAAGTGATCAGAAACTTTGCTGAATTAGAGTTAGACCCTAACCTACTCCTCGCAATCGAAGAAATGGGTTACGACCGCCCAACACAAATTCAAGCTGAAGCCATCCCACAAGCTTTAGATGGACGTGACATCTTGGCATCTGCGCCTACTGGGACAGGTAAGACAGCCGCATTCGTCCTGCCTGCACTGCAATTTCTACAAGATTTTCCGCGCCGCAAGCCGGGGCCTGCACGTGTGCTGATCCTAACGCCAACTCGCGAACTGGCAATGCAGGTTGCCGACCAAGCACGTGAGTTAGCCAAGCATACTCAGTTGAACATCTTCACCATTACTGGTGGCGTACAGTATCAAGAACATGCAAACATTCTAGCGACAACCCAAGATATCGTGGTTGCGACTCCAGGCCGATTAATGGAGTACATCGAAGCTGAGCGCTTTGATTGTCGCGCGATAGAATGGCTGATCCTTGATGAGGCAGACCGCATGCTTGATATGGGCTTTGGCCCAACCGTTGATCGTCTCTCTTCAGAGTGTCGCTGGCGTAAACAGACTCTACTATTCTCAGCAACGCTAGAGGGTAAAGGCGTTGAAGGCTTCACCGCAGATCTCCTTAAAGAACCAGCAGAAATCGACGCTGAACCATCACGCCGTGAACGTAAGAAGATTGCCCAGTGGTACCACCGCGCCGATGATATGGGGCACAAGCTAGAATTATTGAAAACGATCATTAATGATCAAGCTGAGCGTTCTATCGTGTTCCTTAAAACTCGTGAGCGTCTAGCAGAACTGCGAGTCGAACTAGAAAAAGCGCAAATCCCTTGTGCATGGATTCAAGGCGAGATGCCTCAAGATCGTCGTAACAACGCCATCGCTCGCTTCCGCGATGGCAGCGTCAACGTTCTTCTTGCTACCGACGTTGCTGCTCGTGG
The DNA here is from genome assembly GCF_036533755.1 of Vibrio sp. M260118. Classification (NCBI taxonomy): domain Bacteria; kingdom Pseudomonadati; phylum Pseudomonadota; class Gammaproteobacteria; order Vibrionales; family Vibrionaceae; genus Vibrio; species Vibrio sp. M260118. Next base: position 1,667 of record NZ_JATABG010000317.1, read on the forward strand.
TATCGACCTTCCAGACGTTAGCCACGTCATTAATTACGATATGCCACGCAGCGCTGATGTCTACCTACACCGAATTGGTCGCACCGCTCGCGCCGGTAAGAAAGGTAACGCTATCTCACTAGTAGAAGCGCACGACCAACCAATGATGGACCGTGTAGCACGCTACGTAAAAGAAGAGATCAAAGAGCGCTTTATCAAAGAGCTTCGTCCTAAGCACAAGAAGCCAGTGTTTAAGAAGAAGAACAAAAAGAAAGACGACAAGAAGAAAACTGCCGCTAAAGGCAAAAAGAAAGTCGCTAAGAAAAAGAAATAACTAGCTGACATAAATGGCCTTAAATAGCGATTGCTTGCCAGGTCGCTTGAGCAAAAAATCAATAGTTCAAACAAGCGTGACACTATGTCTGCGCATACTTATCGCAATAGCTATCCAGGCCATTATAAAGTCACAAAAATAAAGGGTTGATGCCTTATCGGTATCAACCCTTTTTCGTTTCGGAATCTAGAAGAACCATCACACCGTCATCATCAAGAGTGAGGAACGAACGAGTTGGGGATATCATCGAAATAACGGCTCGCTTTAAGAGATTCCTTACTCTCTCCTTTGTCGCTCTAAGGAATGACAATATTTCTCCTTTATAAACAAAAATACCGCCCTATAAAGGCGGTATTTAGTACGCAATCTTCAAAGCGTTTGGCACTAGAACAAGGCGATAAGTAAACTCAACCTTGGGAGCGTAGTCCGCTACGTGACTAAGGTGAGTTTACGCAGTCAACGCCGTTATCGTGTCAAAGGCGAAGAAGATTAGTGTTCGCGGGTCGCGCGGAACTCAACTTCTGGAAAACGCTCTTTCGCTAGATTCAGATTAACCATAGTTGGTGCGATGTAAGTTAGGTTATCACCACCATCTAGTGCTAGGTTAGTTTGGTTCTTACGTTTGAACTCATCCAGTTTCTTGCCATCTTCACACTCTACCCAGCGTGCTGTTGCTACATTGACGCTCTCGTAGATTGCTTCTACGTTGTATTCCGCTTTTAAGCGCGCAACAACCACATCAAACTGCAGCACACCGACCGCACCTACGATGAGATCATTGTTCTGCAGGGGACGGAACACCTGAACTGCTCCCTCTTCAGAAAGCTGTACCAGACCTTTTAGTAGCTGTTTCTGCTTAAGTGGATCGCGCAGACGGATACGACGGAAAAGTTCTGGGGCAAAGTTTGGAATACCCGAGAACTTCAGCGATTCACCTTGAGTAAAGGTATCACCGATTTGAATCGTACCATGGTTGTGCAGACCAATGATGTCACCTGCGTAGGCGTTTTCTGCACGTGCGCGGTCACCCGCCATAAAGGTTACCGCATCAGAGATATTGATCTGTTTGCCGATACGTACGTGATTCATCTTCATACCTTGCTTGTAGGTACCCGATACAATACGCATAAAGGCAATACGGTCACGGTGTTTAGGGTCCATATTTGCCTGGATCTTAAACACGAAACCAGAAAAGTTCTCTTCGTTGGCTTCGACTTCACGCTCGTTAGCTTGACGTGGCATTGGTGCTGGTGCCCACTCAGTCAAGCCATCTAGCATATGGTCAACACCAAAGTTACCCAGTGCCGTACCAAAGTAAACTGGCGTCAGTTCACCTGCAAGGAAAAGCTCTTGGTCATATTCCGGACATGCGCCAATCACAAGCTCTAGCTCTTCACGCAATTGTTCTGCTAACTCTTCGCCAACCGCTTCGTCTAGTTCTGGGTTTTCTAAGCCTTTAATGATGCGCGAGTCTTGTATGGTGTGGCCCTGACCAGTGTTGTACAGAATCGTCTCATCACGGTGGATGTGGTAAACACCTTTAAACTCTTTACCACAACCGATTGGCCATGAAATTGGCGCACACGCCATGTTCAGCTCGCTTTCCACTTCATCCAACAGTTCCATTGGATCACGGATGTCGCGGTCTAATTTATTCATGAAGGTAACAATTGGAGTATCGCGTAAACGTGTTACTTCCATCAATTTACGGGTACGGTCCTCGACACCTTTCGCCGCATCAATGACCATCAAACAAGAGTCAACGGCAGTCAAGGTACGGTAAGTATCTTCCGAGAAGTCTTCGTGTCCCGGAGTATCAAGCAGGTTTACCAAACACTCGTTGTATGGGAACTGCATAACAGAAGTTGTTACTGAGATACCACGCTCTTTCTCCATCTCCATCCAGTCAGACTTTGCATGCTGAGCAGAGCCACGACCTTTAACAGTACCCGCAGTTTGGATTGCGCGTCCGAATAATAGTACTTTTTCTGTAATTGTGGTTTTACCCGCATCTGGGTGCGAGATGATAGCGAAAGTTCTACGTTTAGACACTTCGCCAACAAATGGAGTATTTGACATGAAAGGTTCTTCTTCTGTCTATGCGCTAGAGAGATAAGCGAATCTCTAGCGTAAATGAGTCGATTCTATTTTGCGCGGTATTTTCGCTTATATTCGATTGAGGGGCAACTTCATCAGCCAATATAGAGG
>NZ_JATABG010000318.1:0-4179 GCF_036533755.1 Vibrio sp. M260118
GAACCAGTGAAGGAATGGTGCCAACAGAGCGTGCAGCCATGCTCCAGCCGCAGATACGTAACATATTGGCGAACGTTGAAAAATCGCTTCAGCCAAGCACTGAGTTTATTGCCGAAGACAGCGAACGCTTATTCCGCATAATGGCGAGCGATTACGCAGAGTCGACCCTTATCCAACCACTGCTGACGCGTTTAAGGGAGGTGGCACCAAAGCTCCGTCTTGATATCATGACCCCCAGCGACGTCAGCTATCAAGATGTAGAGCAGGGAACGGTGGATATTATCATTAACCGATTTGACGATATTCCGCAGTCGTTTCACCAGATGAGCCTGTGGCATGACGGGTTCTCATGTTTGTTTAGTTGCGACAATCCAATCGCGGAAAACTTTGACCTCTTCTCTTACCTTCAAGCGCAGCATGTTTGGGTGAGTAAAACAGGTATGGGTACGGGGGTAGGTATCAACCCAAATCAGGCACAGAAGCTAGGCTGGATAGATGAAGCTTTAATGCGGATAGGTAAAACTCGCAACATCACCGTATTTACTCGTCACTATTTGTCTGCGATTTTGTTTGCGCAGCAGAAGAACCTCATACTTACGATTCCTACCAAAGCGGCCCAGTTGCAACGTAATAATCCTAAGCTGCTGATCAAGCCAGCTCCATTTGCTATAGAACCCTTTGAAGTGAAAATGGCATGGAGCCCATTAGTGCAAAGTAACCCTGATCATCAGTGGATGAGGCGTTTGATAAAGAGTGTGGCTAATGAGATAGAAAGCGGTGCAACCGAGTAATTATTGAGGTATTTATTTTGTGAATATCGATTATAAATGGCATAAATTAGCTAAATTTTCATCGGTTACGTAGTGTTAATTAATAGTTAACAGTGACATTCAGAGAGATTTTATGAGCGATCGTATTCAACAGGGAAGCTTGAACATTGATAGCACCCTCTACCAACTAGTTAATGAGCAGGTGATACCTGGTACGGGTATTATCGCTGAAGATTTTTGGCAATCTTTTGAGTCAATCCTGACTGACTTAGCGCCTAAAAACCGTGCTTTGCTGACCAAGCGTGATGATCTTCAACATCAGATCGACGTGTGGCATCAGGAGCGCGCTGGTCAAACTATCGACCCTGTCGAATACAAACAGTTCCTACTTGATATTGGCTACTTGGTGCCTGAAGGTGATGATTTTACCGTCGGTACAGCTAATGTTGAGCCTGAGATCGCGACCCAAGCTGGCCCACAGTTGGTTGTTCCAATTATGAACGCTCGCTTTGCTTTAAATGCGGCAAACGCCCGTTGGGGTAGCCTTTACGATGCACTTTACGGCACCGATGTTATTAGCGAGAGCGATGGTGCTGAAAAAGGCGGTAGCTTTAACCCTGTACGCGGTGAGAAAGTGATCGCCTACGCTCGTGAGTTCCTTGATGACGCTGCGCCTCTTAATGGCGTTTCCCATAAAGATGTTACCCAATACAGTATTAGCAATGTCAGCATCGGTAATACACTCATTGCCACTCTTGGTAATGGCGAAGAAGTAACGCTTGTTGACAGTAAACAGTTTATCGGATACCGAGGTGAGGCGAGTGCCCCATCATGTATCTTGTTGAAGCACAATAATCTCCATGCCGAAATTCAAATCGATCCTACTGCGCCAATTGGTAAAGTAGACACCGCGGGCATCAAAGATGTGCTGGTGGAAGCGGCTCTTACGACAATCATGGATTGTGAGGATTCTGTTGCTGCCGTAGATGGTGAAGACAAAGCGTTGGCTTATCGAAACTGGCTTGGCTTGATGAAGGGTGATTTGGAAGAGTCACTAGAGAAAAACGGCAAAACCATCGTTCGTCGCTTAAACCCGGATCGTCACTATACCAGCATTTCTGGTGGAGAGATTTCGCTCAAGGGCCGCAGTATGCTATTTATCCGCAACGTCGGCCATTTGATGACCAATCCAGCGATTCTTGATGCTGATGGGAATGAAGTCCCCGAAGGGATCATGGATGGCATGATCACTTCTCTTATCGCTATGCATGATCTTAAAGGCAATAGCCCTTATCAGAACTCAACAGCACAAAGCATCAATATCGTTAAGCCCAAGATGCACGGCCCCGAAGAAGTGGCGTTCACCAACGAGTTATTTGGTCGAATTGAAGATGCGTTAGGATTAGAAAGATACACCATCAAAGTCGGTATCATGGACGAAGAGCGCAGAACTTCGGTGAACTTGAAAGAGTGTATCCGCGCTGTAAAAGATCGTGTTGTGTTTATTAACACAGGCTTCTTAGACAGAACGGGCGATGAGATTCATACCAGTATGGAAGCAGGGCCGTTTGCACCTAAAGCGCAGCTAAAAACCATGACTTGGATCGGTGCGTATGAAGACCAAAACGTAGACCTTGGTTTAGCCTGTGGTTTACAAGGCAAAGCGCAAATCGGCAAAGGTATGTGGCCAGAACCAGACAACATGGCGAAGATGATGGACGCTAAGTTGGGCCATCCTCAAGCCGGTGCTAATACGGCGTGGGTTCCGTCACCCACAGCAGCTACTCTGCATGCTTTACATTACCACAAAGTAAGCGTTCCTAGCCGACAAAAAGAGCTGAGCGAGCGTGTGCGTGCAAGCGTTGACGACATTTTAACGATTCCACTGCTTGGTAAGCAGAAGCTTTCAGCGAAAGAAATCCAAAGTGAGCTAGATAACAATACTCAGGGTATTTTAGGTTACGTAGTACGCTGGATTGACCAAGGTGTAGGCTGTTCTAAAGTTCCAGATATCAATGATGTTGGCTTGATGGAAGACAGAGCAACACTGCGTATTTCTAGTCAACACATTGCTAACTGGATTCGACACGGTATTTGTGATGAAAGCCAAGTGATGGAAACCATGAAACGTATGGCGGCTGTGGTTGATGAGCAGAATGCGGGTGACCCGAACTACATCAACATGGCCCCAAACTTTGAAAGCAGTATTGCCTTCGCGGCGGCGTGTGAACTTGTGTTCCAAGGCTGCGCGCAACCTAATGGTTATACCGAGCCCGTGCTTCATGCAATGCGCCTGAAGCTAAAAGCAACCCAGAACTGAACGAATAATTAAAAAAGAAACACCCCTAATTAATACCAGCCCAAGGTACCGCGCTAATAGAGCGCGGTCTTTTTTATCTAATATTGGGACGGATATGGGTTGGCTTATTGTATCGGCGTTTTCTGTCACTGTAACCACCGTTGGTATGCGCTGATTGTCTAACTACTAGCTGTAGATGGGGTGTAAGAAATTGCCTATGAAAAACAGCAAATTAACATAGTCAGGCTTGTGTAAAATCTAATATCCCCCTAATTGCATTTGCAGAAAACAGGAGTACGATGCGCGCCATCTAAATATAAGTGGTGATGATTATGAAATTGAAAGCATTGAAAATTGCAATTGTAACAGCGCTTGCTGCGTCTTCTTTAACTGGCTGTATGGGCCAAATGGCAACAACAGGTCTTGTTTCAAAGTTCAACCTTGAAGTTGTTGATAACCGTTACGGGCGTGCGGGGATGTTTATTCTGCTGTCACCTGTTTATGGTATTGCAGGCGCAGCCGACTTGTTTGTTATCAACTCTATTGAATTTTGGACAGGCAAAAACCCATTATCGGGCAAATCACCTGCTGTCGTTGATACGCCAACTAAAAACTACATCAAGGTAAACGACAAGTTGGATGAGTCTTTAACAGACGTTCCACTATCAAACAATTCAAATATCGAACATGCCACCGTGCAGCAAATCGATGAGAACACATTACAGATGGACATCTCGTATGTTAATGGCGCGGAGAAAACTCTGCGTGGTGAGAGACTAGAAGATGGCGTAGCGTTCTTCTTAGACGACCAATACATTACGACGGTATCGAACAATGAGCTCGAGGAGTATGTCGCCACAGTGAACATTTGATCACTAAAGGTTTATAGTAGTCTCCAACAATAGGGGACTACTATAATAGAAGGCGTATTTTCTAATTCAAAAGTTTATATTTTTACATACAGAAGTGGTCCCCAATTTTCGGACATGACTTTAAGTGATTGATCTGTTTTGATAGTACCCAACAATACTGGAACAGATTATGACTAGAAAACGTAGAAACCACTCTCCTGAGTTCAAAGCTAAAGTGGCACTTGCTGCCGCCAAAGGT
>NZ_JATABG010000319.1:0-4124 GCF_036533755.1 Vibrio sp. M260118
GATTGAAGGTGAGGTACGCCCAGCACTTTGTTGTAGCGTGACGGTCGCGAAAGATGGCGTTATTGGTGATGACATCAAGTTCTTTGCGGCAAACATCAAATCCTACGCACGCTTAGCTTATGACCATGTGTCTGATTGGTTAGAAAATGGTACTAGCGACAAGTGGCAGCCAAGTGAAGAGATAGCAACGATTGTGCGTGACTTGTTCGAATTCTCCTTAGCGCGTGCTGAGTGGCGTGAAGCTAATGCTGTGGTTTTCCCAGACCGTCCGGATTACCGTTTTGAGTTGAGTGAAGATAACGATGTTGTTGCTATTCACGCAGACATGCGCCGCAGCGCTAACCGTCTCGTTGAAGAAGCGATGATTACCGCTAACATTTGTGCGGGTAAAACGTTGCAGACGAGCTTCAATGCGGGTGTTTTCAATACTCACGCCGGCTTTAAAGTAGAGAAGATTGAAGATGTCATTGCTCTGGTTAACCCAGAGGGCGACCTGCCGTTTACGGCTGAGTCTATAGCTACTCTAGAAGGTTTCGCAGCACTTCGTCGTTGGTTAGCGAGCCAAGATACTTCGTACTTAGACAATCGTATCCGCAAATCACAAGCTTATAGCGAGATAGGCAACCAGCCACTTCCTCACTACGCGATGGGTCTAGATTTATACGCGACCTGGACGTCACCAATTCGTAAATATGGCGATATGATTAACCACCGTATGCTTAAAGCGCATATCTTAGGTAAAGAGCCAGTACAAACTGCCGACGACAGTGTAGGTGAAGAGTTGGCTATCCATCGTAAGCACCATAAGATTGCTGAGCGCAATGTGGGTGATTGGTTATACGCACGCACGCTTGCTGAAGAGCCAGCTAAAGAGACTAAGTTTAACGGTGAAATCTTTGATATTAACCGCGCAGGTATGCGTATTCGTTTAGTTGAAAACGGTGCGGCAGCGTTTGTTCCAGGTAAACTTATCCTCGCAAATAAAGAGCGTTTAGAGTGTAATGGCGAAAACGGCACAGTCTCTATCGACAACGAGGTGGTATACCGCTTAGGTGATGTGCTGGAAGTGGTTCTGTCTGATGTGAATCAAGAGAGTCGCAGCTTAGTGGCGAAACCTACTCAAGTGTTCGCCGATGTTAAATCAACCGAAGATGTAGATACATCGGCTGAGTAGCAACAAGCACTAGAGAATAGAACAAGGCGCTTATTACAGCGCCTTGTTTCATTTAGCTTTGCCAGAATACTTCTTTAGGGTCTTTATCTATCTCACGCATAATCGCGGTAAGATCGCCGCTCTGGGCCAAATAAGGGTAGGGCACCCACTCTTCGCTGCCATCATCAAGCGGCACAAACAGCTGCCATTGGTTGCTCTTGCTGTTCCAGGAAACTTTAGCGATCGGGTTCATGTAATTGCAGTGGCTTGAATCGAGTAAAAAATGCTGATTAATAAAAATCACGCCGTTATTTAACGCCTCAAACCCCGCTTTCCCTAGCTCCGCAGGCATACTTTGATTGCGATGCTTACAGATAAGCTCCGCACGGCTCTCGATTTGACGCTGAAGTAAACTCACTAGTGCCATGATGTTCCCAGTCTAACAATATGAGTGACTTTAAGCATAGTATGTACAACAACTTTACTTGTATGTATTGGCTTTCACAAAAACGTAATCTAATCGCAATAACATAGATCTCTTAGAAGGTTGGGGTTACCCATTATTTATATCGTTTGGGAGTTAATTATGGTTCGTATTGCGCTGACAGCGTTGTTAGCTACTACTCTGTCGTCTGGAATTGCGCAGGCAAAAGAGGTGAGTGTCACGGGGTCTACGTCGGTTGCTCGTGTTATGGATGTACTTGCTGAGGGCTATAATAGCGCTCATCCGGAAAGCTATATCGCAGTGCAAGGTATTGGCTCAACCGCTGGGATTACTTTGGTTAAAAAGGGCGTAGCGGATATAGGAATGAGTTCTCGTTACCTTACCGAGCGTGAGCAGGATGAGACATTGACTGTAAAACCTATCGCATTTGATGGCCTAGCGGTGGTCGTGAACAAATCTAACCCAATCCAGAATGTCACTCGCCAACAGCTGTTTGACGTATATAAAGGCATAATTACCAACTGGAAACAGTTAGGTGGACCAGATCAGAAAATTGCGGTCGTGACGCGCGAAGCCTCTTCTGGCTCGCGTTACAGCTTTGAGAGCTTGATGGGGCTGACTCGAGTCGTAAACGAGCGACTAGTCTCTGATATTAACCCGGATAACTTGGTGGTAAACAGCAACAGCATGGTGAAAACCATTGTTAACCACAACAAACAAGCGATTGGCTTTATTTCAAGAGGCTCGGTAGATAGCTCGATTAAAGCGATTCAGTTTGAGGGCGTAGAAGCAACCAATAAGGCGATTGCTTCAGGAGAGTATGAGTTGTCACGTCCTTTCTTGGTGTTGTACCAAACCGAGAAAGTCGGCATGGATTCAAAGTCTTTTGTTGACTACCTAGGTAGTGACCAAGCGAAACAGCTTATTAAAGAGTATGGCTACACGCCAATCAAATAGTTGCTAAATTAGTTTTAAGCAATAAACTAAAAAGGAGACCGCATTGGTCTCCTTTTTGTTTATCAGCGGTAGCAGTGTCGATTATTCGAACTCTACGCCTGCTTCTTTGTATAGACGACGACACGCTTTACCATCGCTGTGGAATAGGTGACAACGATGCGCAGGGATACCTACTGATAGCTTGTCACCAGGCTCAACATCTAGAGTGTCTGGCTGACGGTAGATCATATCTGCGTCTGCTGCGTCGATATGTAGGTAAGCTTGAGTTTCGTTACCTAGCTTCTCAACGATGTTTACTTCGCCTTCGATAGTCGCATCACCTTCATTAGCAGGTAGCAAGTGCTCTGGACGAACACCCAGAGACATGCGCTCACCGCGAGTAACCGTTGTACCATCTACAGGGATCCAGAATGTTGTGCCGCTAGCCAGTTGAACCATTACGCGATCTTTTTCTACATCTTCAATGAAAACGCTCATGAAGTTCATCTTTGGTGAACCGATGAAGCCTGCTACAAAGCGGTTTTCTGGGTAGTGGTATAGCTCTAGTGGACGACCAACTTGTGATACGAAACCAGCATCAAGAACAACAATTTTGTCTGCCATTGTCATTGCTTCAACTTGGTCGTGCGTTACGTAGATCATAGTACAGCCAAGTTTGCGCTGTAGCTTAGTGATTTCAGAGCGCATTTGAACACGAAGTGCAGCATCTAGGTTAGATAGAGGCTCGTCGAGTAGGAATACGTTCGGTTGAGAAACGAGAGTACGGCCGATAGCAACACGCTGACGTTGACCGCCTGATAGTGCTTTAGGTTGACGCTCTAGAAGGTGGCTTAGCTGAAGAATTTCAGAAGCGTGCTCAACACGTTTGTCGATTTCTGCTTTGTCGGCTTTAGCCAGTTTAAGGCCAAAAGACATGTTGTCGTAAAGGTTTAGGTGTGGGTATAGAGCGTAAGACTGGAATACCATACCAACTCCACGTTTTGATGGTTCCACGTCATTCATACGCTCATCACCAATGTAGAGGTCACCAGAAGTGATGTCTTCTAGACCTGCAATACAACGTAATAATGTTGACTTACCACAACCTGATGGGCCAACGAAGACAACGAACTCGCCTTCTTGGATATTTAAATCAACATTTTTTGAAATTAGTACGTCGCCATAAGCTTTACATACATTTTTTAACGTGACACTCGCCATCTAGCTCGTCCTCGATCAATTTTTTGTGTTTTTATTGTCCATCATTATATGGAGTATGTAGCAGACAATAATAGTAGGAATTTGGTAATGAAATGGATTTATCTATCAAAAGAGTAAGAAAATAAGGGTGATGGAGTCTCTCACATCACCCACCAAGCCAAATTCAGGTTTGCTTTCCCCCGTGTGAAACAAGTTCCTCCCCCGATATAATCAGTTAACTGAATACCAACGTGACTTGTTCCACTCAATTGCAAACCCTAGCGGCATTGTAACCAGTCACCTAAATCGTGTTACTGGAAAGGGTTCTTACCATCCACTCTTGGATGACTGTAGTTTGCGTATTTCGTCAACCAACGACATCCTCCTAAG
>NZ_JATABG010000320.1:0-4093 GCF_036533755.1 Vibrio sp. M260118
CACCTTATTAGCGTTTACGGAACACCCAGATAGGGCCGATCAGAAGAAACTGAACATCTTCGAAAAACGAAGGTTTCTTACCTTCGATCTTGTGGCCAACAAACTGAAACAACCACAACACAGCGAAAAGAGTGATGGATACGAGTAACACTGACACCTGCATTATCTCTAAAGACCAAATTAAAGAGATGCACGCTAGAGTAAAGCCAAGCATCATCAAAAAAACGCTCAGCGACAAACGAAAATAAAACACCATAACCGGAACCGATGCGACCCAAACCCAATTAAGTGTTACACCAAACAGTTGTATTGCAGGTAACGACCAAATAAGCCCCACTACAGACAAAAAGATACCCGGTACAGCTACCTTGTTAATCTTCTGATTGACTGGGTTTTGATGACTTTCTCCGTATTCGGCTAGCCATTGAGAGAGATCCTTCATACTCTTATTACCAATTTTATCTTCCTGATATTTCTATAGCACGGCACCGAGCTGTTTGCCTTTGAAACCCACTAGTTTGTGATGGTTCTTTTCTGCTGTCGGCGTTTTTCCTGATACATACGTGAATCCGCTAGCTTGAGCATATCATCGATATCATTAAGCTCTGATGTGTACATTGCGTAGCCAACACTAACTTGCAAATTAATCAAATGCTGTTCGAAAATGACAGGGCTTTGGCAGATGGCTTTTTGCAGCTCCAAATTGATGATATCGATGTCCTTCGAATCTTCAATTCTTGGCAGCAAAACGAGAAACTCATCACCACCAATACGTGCCACTACGTCTGAAGTTCTCAACACACTTGTCAATCTTTCTGCTGTCGCAATCAGTACTTTATCTCCAGCCGCATGACCGTAGGTATCATTAATAGATTTAAACTGATCTAAATCGATATTAAGGATAGCGAACGAATCTTGCTCCTGACGTTTTTTCACTGACTCGAAATGCTCACGCAAGGTATACATGAAGTAGCGTCGGTTAGGTAACAAGGTCAATTCATCTTGCAGCGAACGTTTGCTAGCATCCGTGTATAAATAATAAGTGAGTGTGAACGCTGCTAACAAAATCAGTATCATTGGGTAGCCCAACAATCTAACCGCATGAACTTGAAACCAAGGTTTACTTGCGAGTAGATCTTCTTTAGCCGACGCAGCGATAACCCAACTGCCAAATGGAAAGTGAACAGAATCGACAGCAAACGCATTGTCAAAAGTTGATTGCATGCCATAGAAGACATCACCTTCAAAACCAGTACTGTCTCGTCCTCGTATTGCGACGTTGAATTTATGCTCAATCGATGAAACACCAGCATCCAAGAACAGTGACTCTAGAGAGATCACCACACTACATACCCCCCAGTAACGAGAGTTATAGGGTGGATCAGTGAATATTGGCACTCGCGCAATCAGTGCTAAACCACCTTGCACAAGATTTACCGGGCCAGCAATGAAGATTTCCTTTAACTCCTGAGCTTTTTTAACCGTGCGCCACTGACTCGGCACTGTACGATAATCAAGACCAAGCGCTTTTTCATTTCCTTCAAGAGGGTATATGTATTTGATGACGTCGTCAGGGGCGAGCCCTAACAACTGAACATGGCTGCTTCTGCGAATGACACTAGAAGCAATGAGGTCCCAACCTGAAAACTCGAACTCTGGGTTAGCGGCGACCAGCGCAGGAAGCCCATTAACAATATAGATATCGGAAACAATGGCAGACTCTAGTTCAGAACGAACGATGGAAAGCTCCTCCTTTGCCTTTGCCAAAAGACTATCGCGCAGGAATGATTTTTGGCTCCGGTCAAGTGACTCCACCAGCACAATTGAGACAAAAAAAACACACAAACAGATTATATTTAGGTAAAAATGCCTTCCAGAGCTTAAGGCCATCCGCCCTCCCAAATATCGCTAAATGAACCGCTGAGTTTATAAAGCCTTCGAATGATTTGTTATTATTAAATTCGCTCTTTTAACCTACATTAGATTAAGCTAATTATCATCGCTCGCAGGTGAAGTAGTCGATATCGACCAGAGTTTTTTGCCTTTATATCCTTATCTATTTCATTTTAGGACAAAAATGGCGGAAGACAGTGAAAAATTGTCTGCTATCCTCGACTATTCTGAATTCATCGCGATGCATCTCTGACCAAAAAATAACACGGGCGATTAAAACAACTGTTAATCTGGCTCGATAGATGAATTCGGTTTAATTAGGCTACTAAATGCGTGTAACTTTACTTGGATTGTGCCTTGCCGCAACGCTTCCCTACTCGGCCATCGCGGAGCAGACACACAGCTATCAAGAGTCGGCTGATGTGATTCGGCATACCTACGAGAGCCAGCTTTATACTCTGCCCGCGTTCAAAGAAGGACACTACGGGCTGCGTATGTTTCGCCAAACATTAGACAACAAATACTCCGCTGCTGTTTGGACCGATATGGCACGCGTTGCCAGTCGACTCAATCGATTTGCTGCCGAGGTAAACACCCCTGAACAGATCCTTCTCTACTCTGAAAAACGTGTTTCAGGCTACATCGGAGAGACTGACGAGCGAAGCCTTAGACGCTACAACGTCACCAAGCACATGCCGGAATACCTTTATCTAGGGGTCGACTTACTCGGTTCCATGGCTAGGGCGAACGAATACGGTCTTAAACATCGCCAAGATGCGCTTTTGCGTTCAGTGATCCGTCGTTATGATTTTGCAAAATACGCCACAGACCAAGAGATGATCAAAGCTTGGGCAGCGCAATTAGCAAACCAGGTCTATTGGCTAAGACAACTTGGCGAGCAAGATGTGGTAGAACCTTTTACTCAAGCCTTCAAGCTAGCCTATCCAGATAACCAAGACAAGGCGTTATCAAGCCAGCAATATGGTAATAAGCTGTATGGGATGACTCACATTATCTTTGGAGATTCCGAGTACTATCAGCATCAAGTAGACGAACAAGATCATCAGTGGGTCTATGACTATTTCCGCAACAACATCGACACTATCTTGATTAGAGCAAAAGAAGATATCATCGCTGAGGTAGGCATCACCTTCCTATTGGCAGGCTTAGAGGACGATCCCGTAGTCGCAAAAACTCGCAATGCAATTCAAGCTTCTATTGATCTGGAAAAAGGCATGATTCCTTCAGTGACTGGGGACTTCGATGTAACATATGGTGAGCACCGTAACGTACTAGCCATCATGTTGTTAGATTGGCAGCAAGTTAATGCGGCACCCAAAGTGATAACCCAGCCAAAAGTGTTTGCTCGACCGCCATTTGGCCTTATCCCTCAGTAGTATTCCTAGCCCTGTCAGACAGGGCTAGCATCAAACTGCTGATGGTTTTTCCCTCGCTAACCACATTGGGGTAAATACCGTAAACATATTCGCGCAAACAATCAGCATCAAACCTACTATCTGTGAGTATTGATAACTTTCTTGATAAAACAACCATTGCCAAAGCGCACTAAATAGCAAGTTAGTAAAAATAAGCGGAGCCAAGTGCGTGCTTGAATCGACCAATCTATACGCCTTAGAGCGAAATACCTGCGTATTGATGATAAGTGCTGAAAGGCACAGGATCACCACCAATAGCAACATAAACTCATCGGATTGAGGAATCACAACATGTTCCACCGAAATGAATTGGAAGCTGGCGACAGGCACCAATAGGATGGCAGCAAATAAGAACGTCCAATAGTTAATCTCTAACGCGCCTAACCCTGATTTGCTAATCCGAAACAAGCTAAGCTGCGAGCCCGCATTAAATAACCCAGATGCTAAACCCACTAGCAGCTCAAAGCGAACATTGACTCGTGACTTATCGCCTGCCAACAAAAATACACCTAAAAAGGTCACAACTAGACCTAAAATAGACACCCACTCTAGCTCCACTGAAAATATTAGCTTTTCTAACAAAGGTAAAAACAGCGGCCCAGTACCAAATAGCACGACACTCTCGACTAAACTCAAGTGATTGAGCGAGTAAATAAAGCAAATTTGGCATGACGCAATACACAAAGCACGAACCCAAAGTGCCTGTAACAATGCGCTTTGTGGTCGACAATAAACTCGTCTAGTCATCATCACAATAATTAGCG
>NZ_JATABG010000321.1:0-4091 GCF_036533755.1 Vibrio sp. M260118
GCAAGTAGTTGCTCAAATTGCTCATTAGAAAGTGTTGCGTCAAAATCATCAGCAAAAACAATTGGAGATAAGAAATCTGCTACTTTTTGTGGCACTTCCGATAGCGCTTTTTCAATGCGGCTTCTCATAGTGGATCCTTAAATAATCATCGTTGATATCATATGAGTCTAGATCCGAAAGCTACGGTGTAAACTCCGATATTGGTATTACAGTTTATGCAACGTTGAGAAATTTTCGGAGGCCTGTGTCACAAAAATAAATGCAACGTATTTGTTCGTTTCATAGTTTGAGTGAGTTCACACATATTTGAGTTTTGCTTGGTCTCAACCCACTCAAATTTGAGTCACTACTTAACACGGTTAAATCATTGTTTATGCGGATAACCACACGGCAAGGGCGAAAAACGATGGAGCGAGTATCGACGTAATCACACCGCAGACTACAAGGGCGAGCGAACTAAATGCCGCATCTTGACTATTTTTCTCCGCACATGTTGCCGTTCCTAGTGCATGAGAAACCGTGCCCATGGTTAATCCTCTTGCAATCGGATGAGTAATATTGAGTAAATTGTAGATAGGGTAGGCTAGGATGGCACCAAACAGGCCGACAATCAGCACCAGAATCGCGGCAATGGCAGGCTCACCACCAAGTTGGCTTGAGACTTCCATTGCGATAGGTGTCGTGACCGATTTACCGAGAAGACTGGCGATCAGCGATAAGTCAGTATCAAGGTAAACCGCGATCATACTCGCAGTGCACATCGACATAATACTACCAACACCACAAGCTAACATAATGATGCGTACGTTAGCGCGGATTTGAGGTAACTGCTCGTATAGTGGGTAGGCTAAGGCAACCACCGCAGGTTGCAGTAAGTGATTGATCCATTGATTACCGGCGTAATAGGTTTCGAATGGTACCTTTAAGTAAGTCAGCATCGGAATCAATACTGCTAGGCTGACTAACAATGGATTCATAAATGGGCTTCTGATCTTTTGGCACAGCCAACGCGAAGCAAGGAAGACAATAATTGTTACGAGCAACCACATCATTTCTGTCCTCCCTTCAACAACCTGTCGAGCATAAGACCAAGACAAACAAGCACAATCAGCGTGCCGCCGACAGCACTAGCCAAAATAGGCAGAGCGTTGGCGATGAGCATATCGAAATGTTCCATCAACCCAACACTGATAGGAACGAACAGAAGAACCATGTAGCGAATAAACAGGGATGCGCCAGGCTTTACCCAATCAGCGGGTACAAGGCCACTCGCGAGTAGACCAAACAGAATCAGCATACCAATGATGCTACCTGGGATTGAGATACCTAATAAGTGTTGAATATTAATGCCCGCGACAAGGCACAAAAATATCAGCCCCATAGATACGACGTATTGAAGCAAGGTTTTTGCCATATTTTAGAGTCGTCCGTTTGCATAGCCTCACATAAAAGCGGGCTCGATTTGTTCAAATGCCTAACCAATTTTGTTTTGTATTGTTACGGTTAGGCCAGATTGTAGGGTGCAGGACTTATGTCTAAGAAAACAGAGCCTAGGATACTCGCTTTTGCACGTATTGGTAGATGGATTTTAAAATAGCAATCTTCTTTTCGTCACTTTCATGTTCGTGAACTAAGTTTTCCAGATTTAGCATATAGTCTTCAATACGACTTTCGAAGTAGTCGCGGCAGTGCGTCGCCCAGCGTTGTTGCTCGGCTTCATCCAGTGTCCAAGGAAAGTTTCGTGCACGGTAGCGGAACAGCAGCGGTGCAATGCGATCGTCATTAAAGGCAATGTCGAGTGCTGCTAGATTATTTGGGCCTGTCTCGCGAATGATGTCCATAGCGGCCTTATCAGCCGGTGAGAAAAATCCGTCATATAGCATGCTGTCGACGTCAGTGCTCTTCTCGTACTCACGTTCGATGCCGTAAACACCAATTAGTTTCTCGCGTATTTCAGGGTGCTGACGGAGTAGTGCAAGGTTTTCTAGGCACTTCTCTCTGTCGATGCCTATTTTCTCTGCATTCTCCGCGGTAAGCGTTTTTGCCGGTGCAAGGATCGGGCACTTGTTGAGGTGAACTAGCTTAACCGGCACTGGTAATTCATCAGGGCCAAGCTCAGAACGTTTTGTGTAAAGGCGCTTGTTAAGTTGCTCAGTATCTAGATCTAACAATGCTTGTGGGTCTTTGGCTAAGTCGACACAGATCACCGCATTCTGATTGGTTGGATGCCAAGCTACAGGGACGATCCAACTGGTATAGTTGCACTCTTTGCCTAGCATTCCTGACACATGCATAAGCGGCGTCATTTTAACGATGTCGACCAACTCATTGAGCTTGCGCTTATGACGCATACTCAAAAAATAGTCGAACAGTTTAGGTTGCGCTGCTTTGACCTTCTTCGCCATTTCAATAGTTGCGATAACATCGGCCATCGCATCGTGAGCATTTTCGTGCTCAATGCCATTGGCAACAGACAAATGTTCCAACTTAAAACTGATGAAGCCTTCTTCGTTCTCAGGCCAGTTTACCCCTTCTGGACGCAGCGCATAACAAGCGCGCATCACATCGAGTAGATCCCAACGCGAGTTGCCGTTTTGCCAACTCCATGCATATGGGTCGAGGAAGTTGCGGTAACAGGTGTAACGAGTGACCTCGTCATCGAAGCGAATATTGTTGTAACCTAAGCTGATGGTATTGGGTGTAGCTAGCTGCTCATGAATCTTGGCGATAAACTCAGGCTCAGAGAGACCTTGGCTTTCAGCGGTTTGAGGAGTAATTCCAGTGATCAACGCCGCTTCAGGAGCAGGTAAGTAGTCAGCGGGTGGTTGGCAATAGATAACAAGAGGTTCGCCGATGATATTAAAGTCCATATCGGTGCGCACGCCTGCAAACTGACACGGTCGATCTTTCGCTGGGCTAGTTCCCCACGTCTCGTAATCAAAGAAAAAAAACGTAGGTTGATGCTCTTGTTGCATTATCTATTTACCAAGTGTTTGAAATTCACCTCGGTATTAGACCATTGCAGTGTGCGCAAGGCAATGAGGATACGACCTTTATTGGTATGATTTGATTTCTTTACGCATTGAAACCGTACTCATTGTTTCGAACTTTTTGTTTGAGTGCGCAAAAAGTCGATATTGCATCGCCATTGCGACATCTTCAGCTTCGATAGGGACAAAGTTTGCCAGTGGGCCAATCATCAATGGTTGGCAAACTTTCATTGCTGCTTGGACAATAGCTTCATCTTTACGTGGTTGCTCTCTTAAGCCTTTCAATGGGCCAGGTCGTGCGAAGATAACGCGCTCAAACCCCATTCGTTCAATGGTGAGCTCCATGCGTCCTTTGCAGCGTAGATAGTGTGATAGAGAACGAGCCGATGCTCCATAGCTGGAAACGACAGCGAGTTTTTTTACGCCGAGCAGCTTCATCTCTTGGGCCACATCGCAGACTAATTGATAGTCGATCTTCTCAAGTGCTTGTTTTGAGCCAGCTTGTTTCAGTGTCGTGCCTAAACAGATAAAGCCATACTCAGGGCGCACTTTGTCATCGTCCCACTCTTGAATGCGTAGCTCTGGGTGTTGGAGAGTCTCTAGCTTGGAATGGAAAAACGGCAGTTCGCGTCGAGTTAGGGCGTAAATTCGCGTGATAGGATCATGCTCTAACATCTGCTTAATTAGTTCATTGCCGATAAGCCCAGTGCTACCAGCGGTAATCACAGTGATGCTGTTTGAGTTATCCAAGTGAATGATCCTGTTCACGTGAGTCGTTTAGAGTGGGTGAGCATTATATAAACAAGCGGCAATGTCTGTGATCTAAGACAAGAATGAAACGGCGAAAGGATAGATCGAGTTCGTTTTTATGAATCTTCACACAATAAGACCTCGCGCAACGGCGAGGTCTATCCTTGGTGTTATGTCATTGAAAGTGGAACTTTCTTCTGACTAGGTTGTTGGGGTTTGTTCTGTTTTTGTTTTTTCGACTGTTGATTGGCAAACATAAAACCTCCTTGCACTATCAATCGGGAGAAAACAATGTCACGACGAAAATAATGCACAGTTTGTGCCGTTATAAATGCATTCCCGATACTAATA
>NZ_JATABG010000322.1:0-4917 GCF_036533755.1 Vibrio sp. M260118
AGTTTCGAGTTTCGAGTTTCGAGTTTCGAGTTTCGAGTTTCGAGTTTCGAGTTTCGAAAAGTAATAATGAGGGTTGGCACTTAGTGTCAACCCTCTGTTTTATTTCCGTCATCCTCAAGAACGAGGTACGAGTGAGTTGGGGATCTCATCTAACAACTGCAAAACCCAAAAGATTCCTTACTCCCCCATTCTTCGGTCTAAGGACTGACAAGCCTTTAACCCGAACTCCATTCTCGCAGCGCAGCGTTCTCTAGGACGAAGTCCGTTCTCGAAAGGCGTAGCATGTTCCCGCTTTCCCGAAGGGCGTAGCCCGTTCCTTCTCTACACCGGATTATCAATATCAATAAACTCGACGTCTAATCCGTGCTCCTTCGCTAGCCACTCTCCCAGTGCTTTAATGCCGTAGCGTTCTGTTGCGTGGTGACCGGCTGAGAAATAATGAATGCCCTGCTCTCGTGCTGAGTAAGTAGTACGTTCTGAAATCTCACCCGAAATAAATGCATCCAGTCCATGTTGAACTGCCAACTCAATGAAGTCCTGACCACCACCAGTACACCAGCCGACGGTTTCGATCATTTTGTCAGCATTTTCAGGGGCGATATGCAGAGGTTCACGACTCAGCACTTGGTTGATCTTCTGCGCAAACTCATTACCTGTCATCGGCAACTTTAAGCGGCCAAACATGGCGACAGATTGCGGGTGACCTTCTAAACCACCTTCAACCTCGATATCAAGCAGGCGTGCAAGCTCGGCGTTATTACCCAACTCTGGGTGAATATCGAGCGGAAGATGGTAGCCTAACAGGTTGATGTCGTTCTTAATCAAAGTACGGATGCGCCTGCCTTTCATACCACGGATTGGCTCTGGTTCGCCTTTCCAAAAATAACCGTGGTGAACTAATAGTGCATCAGCACCAAGCTCTACCGCTTTATCAATCAGAGCTTGTGACGCAGTCACACCTGTCACCACTTTTTCGATCTGCTCAACGCCTTCGACCTGCAAACCGTTCGGTGCATAATCTTTAATCAATTGTGGAGACAGTTTCTCGTTAAGGATTTTTTCCAGTTGTAGATTGTTCATAACAGCGTCCATCTATTTGTCGGCATTGCTTTTGTATACCCAAAATAATTGGAGTTGCAGCGCGGCAACAAGACAATTCAGCCCTATGAGTATAGATATACTATATGATTAGGGTGAATTGTCGCAGTTAACAAAGCTGCAGCTTCAAGAATGAAGGGGATATTTGATTACGCAAAGTGTATTCGAAGCATGGCTTCCTTACCAGAGCCTAGCTACAATAGTGAAGTTCAAATAATACAGGGTTAGGGATGGACACTTTACAGCGCTTTTATGATTGGGTTCATCAAACTCCGTCACTGTTTCAACTCACACCTCCGTTTGTTGAACTTCAACGATTAGACATTACGCCTTTAGCCGAACATGACTATCAGGGAAACCCTAGACTAGGTTTTCTCTATCAGCACCTTTGTACCAAACTGCTTACCAACAGCTCATGCTACTCTCTGTTAGCAGAAGAGATCCAGATTAACTCATCATCGGGGCAGACGCTTGGAGCCATCGACCTCATCCTGCGTAACCATCAATCTCAACAAAATGAACACTGGGAAGTGGCGATTAAGTTCTACTTGCTGCACCAGGGAACATGGTACGGACCAAACGCCCATGACCAATTAGATAAAAAGCTTGGCCGCATGCTTAGCCACCAGCTAAAAATGAGTTCAACACAAGAGTTTCTTAACCAATACCCAGAGTACAGCGGCCTTACAGAACAACTCTTGATTCAGGGTAGGCTGTATATCAACCCCTTCTCACCAGAAACTGTTCCGCAGCGTTGTTTAGGATTGTCACTCAACCAAAGTCAAATAACCGGATACTGGTGCTACCAAAGCCAATGGGAGCAAATTGGCGAGCCACTGTATGAACTAGAAAAACCACTGTGGGCAATTGGATTAGAAGAGTTCGCCAGCCCTATCGACAAACCCAATGGAAGATTTGTCCACGCTCAAACCAAGAGTGGCCAATTTTGGTTTGTCGTACCTGATACTTGGCCGAGTTAATATTTAATCAGAAGGTTTCCTAACTATTTTATCGTCATCCTCAAGAGTGAGGTACGAGTGAGTTGGGGATCTCTTATAGCAGACGCAATAGCAAAGCGATTCCTTACTCCCTCATTCTTCGGTCTAAGGAATGACAAATCTTTCTCTCGCAGGGCGAGCTCTCCATAGGACGAAGTCCGTTCCCGAGTACCAACTAAAAAGGGCTGACACTTGGTCAGCCCTTGATGCTTCACTTAAGCGCGTTAATTAAAGACCAGCGTCTGCAAATACCTGATTAACAATCTCTTGTGCTTCTGCTTCGATTTGCTTTAGATGCTCAGCGCCTTTAAAGCTTTCACAGTAGATCTTGTAGATGTCTTCTGTACCAGATGGACGAGCGGCGAACCAACCATTTTCAGTTGTCACTTTCAGACCACCAATTGCAGCACCATTGCCCGGAGCATGAGTCAATCGAGCGGTAATCGCTTCGCCAGCTAGCGTTTCAGCCGTTACCATTTCAGCAGATAGCTTCTTCAGTACGTCTTTTTGTGGGCCATTTGCCACCGCTTGAATACGGTTGTATTCAGATGCGCCATGTTTCGCTGCTAGTTCTTCGTAATACTGTTGAGGATTCTTACCTGTTACAGCGGTAATCTCAGCCGCTAGAAGACATAAGATGATGCCATCTTTATCAGTAGACCAAGGCGTACCATCTTTACGTAGGAAAGAAGCACCGGCAGACTCTTCACCACCAAAGCCAAACTTACCTTCGTATAAGCCATCAACAAACCACTTAAAGCCCACAGGCACTTCACATAGCTCGCGGCCAAGGTCGGCAACGACGCGGTCAATAAGGGCGCTTGATACTAGTGTTTTTCCAACGGCAACATCTTTGCCCCAACCCTCGCGGTGGCGATATAGGTAATCAATACATACTGCCAAGAAGTGGTTAGGGTTCATAAGACCTTTCGGCGTTACGATGCCATGACGGTCGTAGTCTGGGTCATTACCAAATGCTAAATCGTACTCGTCTTTAAGAGCAAGCAGACCCGCCATTGCATAAGGAGACGAACAGTCCATACGAACCACACCATCTTTGTCCAGAGACATAAACTGAAACGATGGGTCGATCGCTTCACTGACTAGCGTAAGATCTAAGTTGTAAGCCGCGCCGATTTGACGCCAGTAATCAATACCACTACCACCTAATGGGTCAACACCGATCTTAAGCTTGGCTTTTTGAATCGCTTCCATATCGATAACATTCACTAGATCATCGATATAAGGTTTAACTAAATCACACTCGACAAACAGCTCCGAGGCTTTTGCTGCGTCAAGCGACATACGCTTCACACCTTGCAGACCTTCAGCAATAAGTACATTAGCGCGATCTTGGATCGCTTGCGTCAACTCACCTTCAGCTGGACCACCGTGAGTTGGGTTGTATTTAATGCCGCCGTCTTGAGGTGGATTATGAGAAGGAGTAATGACAATTCCGTCCGCTTTGTCTTGGTGCTTTAGGTTGTAAGTCAAAATCGCATGTGACACACCCGGAGTTGGCGTGTAGCCGTTGTCTCGCTGGGCAATGACTTTAACGCCATTGGCAATCAGTACCTCTACCACAGTTGAAAACGCTGGCTCAGATAGCGCATGGGTATCTTTACCAACAAACAGTGGGCCCGTTGTGCCTTTTTCTGCCCGGACTTCTGCCACCGCTTGAGCGATCGCAAGGATGTGATTTTCATTGAAAGTAGACTTGTCTGCACTACCACGGTGACCAGACGTACCAAATTCTACTTTGTGGTCAGGGTTAGATGGGTCTGGCTGAAGTAGAAAATAGTTAGAAACTAGGGCGGGAATATTATGCAGATCTTGCTGCTGAGCTTTTTGTCCGGCTCGTGGGTGCATCGCCATTTTGACATCCTTTCTTAAAAAATTTAGAAATAAAAAAACCTCATAATACGCTAACAAAATGACGCATTATGAGGTTTCAATCGAAATTCTCTAAACTCGTTATCAGCAAAGTAAACGCGTTTACGTCCCTTTACTTGTGTCGCTTCAGAAAAATCACTCGGGTTAATGCGATGCAGAGTAGCAAGAACTAACATAAAGCGATCGATCGCCTTTTTAAGACCAGCAAATTCATCAGAGATAAGTAGTGAACGCATCTCTTTTACGCTGTCTACGGTTTCGTCTTTAACTGCATCCTTACTAACCACTACACCCTTTGGTTGCGCCACAGCATGAACTTTGGCCGCTGGAGCTTGCCCATCTGTCATTAATAAACGACGCAGAATATCTGAAGCACTCTCACCAATATGCTGGGTTTGACTTGCGATGTAACGGTATAGATCCTCATCAACCTCAATTGTTTTCATTCGCTTTTCACAATCTCTATGTTTAAACTCTGAGGGATTATAGCGAGATCTTTAAAGAGACTCTACGGTTAACCTGTCACGAATAAAATAAAAATGTCACAACTGCTCAACTACAAGCTCGAGGGTGAGGGTCACACCATAGTATTGATCCATGGATTGTTTGGTAATTTAGATAACCTAGGCCTACTTGCACGCGATCTTAAACAAGATCACCAGGTACTGAGTATCGATCTTCGCAACCACGGTCTCTCATTTCAAAGTCATCAACACAACTACGCCTTGATGGCTCAAGATGTCTATCAATTGCTGCAGCACTTAAACCTAAATCGCTATACAGTGGTTGGTCACTCTATGGGCGGCAAAGTAGCAATGAAACTAGCAGAACTCGCGCCAGACCAAGTTGATAAACTGTTAGTGTTAGACATGGCTCCAGTCAAATACACCCAAAGCCGACATGATAACGTGTTCAATGGGCTTAAAGC
>NZ_JATABG010000323.1:0-4040 GCF_036533755.1 Vibrio sp. M260118
CTTTGATTCTCCCTATAGTGTTCACATGGCTGATTCTCAGTCGCTTAATCTCCAGCTTATCTATGCTCTTCGACTTCAGCTCGATGCTCATTATGACAATAGTTGGTTACTTCCTGACATTAACAGACTGTTGTTCACGACAGATCGTTTCATTGAGCAGTCACAGATCTATCTCAACAATAACCTTGAGTTGCTAAGCCTTGTTGACCAAATGGGTACGATGCGTGAGCTCTATTCAGGTCAGCTCACAGAGCCCCTTTATTTTCAGTTAAGCTCTAACATTCTCGAGGCAATTTTTGGTGACAGTACCTCAAGCCCACAGGTATACCGAGATTTAGACAACATCTACTCACAATCTAACCAGTTAGTAGCTAAAGAGCGTAAAGACTTACAACAAGTATTGGCTCAAGTATCGTCAGTGTTAGGTGACTATGCTCAAGGGCGATATATTGTTGAGAAGTTACAAACTCACGATGTTCATAACCAAATCAGCGTGCTGCGCGGTGAATTTGATGATCTTCTAGCGCGTCATATTTGGCTTGGTCTTGCCCTCACCTTAGTCGTTTTTTGTGGATACATGGTGTTGTTACGTTCAAGCGTTCAGCTTCAGTCCGCAAAAATGAAAACACAAACGGATAGTCATCAACAGGATCAAGCTTCGCACTCTGCGCCATCACACCAGAAAGAAATATCGACGGAGCTTGAGACAGGGACGCCGACTCCTTTTGAAAATCAGGCATCGACTGATCTTACTGCCGAACTGAATACGCAACAAGCGGTTGAACTGGAAGAGCAAGAGATCGATTTTGAGAAAATGATCGAATCGCTTAACAATGATACCGAGTCTGTGTGTATGCTACTTGAAGTGTTTATTGAGGATCACCTTGAAGATGGTGAAAAAATTGAACAGTTATTGACATCTGAACCAGAGACGGCGCAGCGAAAAGCTCACAGTCTTAAAGGAGTAGGTGGTAACTTAGGCGCTACTAAGCTTCGAGAAGCGGCGAGCAAAGTTGAAGCCTCACTTAAAGATTTCAACAGAATTGAACCAAACGAACTTGATGAACTGAAACAGCGACTGGAAAGGGCAATAAAGGAAGCCAGAATTTTCCTAAACGAACACAAGAACACCAATAATTAACTGTATTCTGACTTCGTATGAATAGAATACGGCGTTATTTTCTATCCATTAGAGGTTGAAAGTGAAATGGGCGGTATTGCAAAGATTTGGCTGTTAAGCGTTGTGTTAGTTATTGGGGGCTGTTCGCTACTCGAAGTGAAGCTCGATAGCCAAACCACACCTCTCACACAACAAGAACTGAATATGCGCTTGATGACTAGAGAATATACTCAGCAGTTTTTCTCGCATGTCGAGCAAGCGGGCGATGCTATCTCTGCAAGTTATGACCCTAACGACACGCTCTATCAGTCTTATGTTTTACTTTGGAAGATCAACGCGGAAGAGGGCATTCAACAATCGACTTACCAAGTTAACCCCACTGCCGGTTTAATTGATGCTTGGGTGTTCACAGAGCAGATGAACCAGTTCTTTTCCTCAGGAGCAGGTAAAGAGTTGTTTGCCACCGACCATGCGCTTCAAGCCTCTAACCAGTTGACGGAAAACATTGAGCAACTGGCTAAGTCGCTGCTTAAAGAGGCAAGTTATACTTCGACCAAGCAGTTTGTTAGTAATTTTGTCACTCAACACCCATTCGAAGACTTATCGTTC
Source organism: Vibrio sp. M260118 (assembly GCF_036533755.1). NCBI lineage: Bacteria > Pseudomonadati > Pseudomonadota > Gammaproteobacteria > Vibrionales > Vibrionaceae > Vibrio > Vibrio sp. M260118. Next base: position 1,730 of record NZ_JATABG010000323.1, read on the forward strand.
ATTCGTGCACCAGCGTACCGTGCGTGGCTGCAATTTAATCAAATCAGTGAAGATCAAGCTGTCTCCACTTTGGGCACCATGCCTGAAGCCTTAAGTGATGTGTCGGATCGCCTGAGTTTAGTATCTGAACAGACGCCGAAGCTGATGACATGGAAAGCGCAGCTTATCGCAATGAACAGCAGCGTAAGTGGCGAGCAATTAACGCAAACCCTCAAGAGTATTCAGGCCACGTCGGAATCATTTCAGGACTTTGTGCAAAACAACCCTCAATACATGCAAGAGTTAGCGCGACAGATGTCGGTGCAGCTACAACCGTTAGTCGCAGAGATTGACTCTCGAACCGAGACTCGCCTCGAACAGTTGAGTGGCGAGCGAAAAGCACTGGAAGAGATGGTCGCGCGCGAACGAGCAGAAATTGCGCTTATCATCAGTGCGGAGAGGGAGAAGTTTGCTCAGGACATCGATAAGGTTTCGCAGGATGTCATTACTTTAGCGATAGACAAGTTGGTTGAGTTAATCAAAAGTACCATCGTCTACTTTGTTATCTTTATTGTGGCCATTTTCTTTGCTCCCCTTGGCCTAGGCTATATGTTGGGTAAGCGCAGTAGAGCAAGCAAGAAGGCTTAGTTTTCTATCTACAGAAAAAAGCGCCTAAGCTACTTTATAACAGCTTAGGCGCTTTTTAGGATTAGGCGGTTTGTTTACTTAGCTCAATGGGCTCTTCAGTGAGTTCTGCTGTTGCTGTAGGTTCGCATTTATCAACAAACCATCCCAAATAGGAAGTGACGATAGTGACGATGATACAGACGTAACTCAGCCACATGAAAGGAGCATAAGACAAGGTCGCGACGCCTAGAATGCTTGCCATATAGATACCATTGTCACTCCAAGGCACCATGCCGGACGTCAACGTGCCACCAAACTCTGCATTGCGTGATAAGTTTTTGCGTTTGTATCCGAGACGATCGTAGTTCTTAGCACAGATTTTAGGGGTTAGGATTAGCGAAACGTACATGGCCGAGCCAAACACGTTGCCCATAAATGCAGTAGCGATAGTGCTGGTAGCAAGAGAACCAGAGCTTTGAACCTTACGCTCAAATAGTTTTGCGATGGTTTCCAGCACGCCTACTTTGTCTAGTAAGCCACCAAAACCCAAACCAAAGATGATTACGGCAACAGAGCCAAGCATTGAAGACATTCCGCCGCGGTTAAGAATGGAATCAATGAACGTCACGCCTGATTCAATCGCAAACGGCGCCCAAGCGGTATTGAAAGCTTGCAAAAAGTCCACGTCTTGGATCATTACAGCCCAAATAATACCTAACAGCGAACCAAAACTGATTACCGGGAACGAAGGCATACGCATTGCAAGTAGGCCAAGCACAATCATTACAGGAACAAACGAGTAAGGTGTGATATAGAACTGTTGTTCCATGGCCTGAATAACAGATTGCACCTGAGACATATCAACATTGCCAGCATAATGAAAACCGAAGGCAGTGAACATAATTCCAGTGATAATGTAGCTGATAAGAGCGACTGGAAGCATACCTTTAATGTGTTCAACCACTTCGACATTTGACATCGATGAAGCAAGGATAACTGAATCAGACAGTGGTGACATCTTGTCGCCAAAGTAACAGCCAGATAAAACCGCGCCGGCTGTTATTGGAGCAGGAACCCCCAAGCCTTGGCCTATGCCCATCATTGCGATACCCGCAGTACCCGCTGCGCCCCACGAAGTCCCAGTGGCAAGGGCAGTCAGCGAGCAGATCAGCATGGTGGCGAGAAGGAATATAGAAGGGTGAATCGCTTGCAGACCATAGTAGATGATAGTTGGAACAATACCGCCAGAAATCCATGTGCCAACGAGAGCTCCAACGGCGAGTAAAATCAGTACTGCGCCAAGTCCGTTTGAGATTCCGTTGAGAGCGGCTTTCTCTAATGTTTTATATTGATGGCCTAAACGGACACCAAGCATCATGATAATGAACCAACCTATGTAGAGTGCGAGTTGTATTGGTAGATTGAGCTTAGCGGTAAATGAGAATGCCATAAGCAAGAATAGCCCAAGGGAGACGACAACTTGCAACAAACTTGGCAAACGTGGGGTGTGCTGTGCCATACAAAGCCTCTTATTGTGTATTAGCTAGGTGCAAACAGGGAAGGGTTGTTTGCTGAGGAGTAAAAACTCCAAGTGAAAGACGCAGGCACTCTACATTACGTAGATTAATATTTCGATAAACAATTGAAATATCGTGATGAATGGCTGGCATGCATGTTTATTTTAGTTAAAAGTTCGGTTTATGTT
>NZ_JATABG010000324.1:0-4023 GCF_036533755.1 Vibrio sp. M260118
ACAAACATCTTTGGGAATGTTCCCATTAATAATAAAATAACAGACTGAGTCAGTTTGAAACGTCAACATTGTTGACAACAGATGAATGAGAATCCAATTAGGGTGGACATGGATATGAGTAAGATTGCGAAACAAGAAGTGGAGCGTCTGATAGAACTGGTTGGTGGTCGCGACAACATCGCGAGTGTAAGCCACTGCCTAACGCGCCTTCGCTTTGTACTAAACGATACCGCTAAAGCCGATGAAAAAGCATTGGAAGCACTGCCACTAGTCAAAGGCTGCTTTACTAATGCAGGCCAATTTCAAGTGGTCATTGGTACTGAAGTTGATGAAGTTTATAAGGTGCTGATTGAACTTTCTGGCAAGTCAGAAGCTTCGAAAGATGAGTCTAAACAAGCAGCTCGTCAAAACATGAACTTCCTAGAGCGTGGTATTTCCCATCTTGCTGAAATCTTTGTACCACTGCTTCCTGCCATTATCACTGGTGGTTTGATCCTTGGTTTCCGTAACGTTATTGGCGACATCAAGATGTTTGATGGTCAGTCACTGACAGAGATCAGCCAGTTCTGGGCAACAGTTCATAGCTTCCTATGGCTGATTGGCGAAGCGATCTTCTTCTTCCTACCTGTTGGTGTTTGTTGGTCAACGGTGAAAAAGCTCGGCGGAACGCCAATTTTGGGTATTACCTTGGGTGTTACCTTGGTATCGCCACAGTTAATGAATGCGTATCTGATCGGTAAACAGGTGCCAGAGGCTTGGGACTTCGGTCTATTTGTGATTGAAAAAGTCGGTTATCAAGCTCAGGTTATTCCGGCCATGTTAGCGGGTATCGCTCTTGCGTTTATTGAAACCAACCTTAAGCGTATTGTTCCATCGTACCTTTACCTTGTTGTCGTGCCTTTCGTATCAATCATTCTATCTGTAGTACTCGCGCACTCTTTAATTGGCCCGTTTGGTCGCGTGCTAGGTGATGGTGTGGCATTTGCGGCTAAAGCGGCAATGACAGGCGACTTCGCTGTCATTGGTTCTATGGTGTTTGGCTTCCTTTATGCACCACTGGTTATTACGGGTATTCACCACACGACTAACGCCGTGGATCTTCAATTGATGCAAGACTTAGGTGGCACGCCAATTTGGCCTCTTATTGCTCTATCAAATATCGCGCAAGCGTCAGCAGTAGTGGGCATTATTATTATCAGTAAGAAACATGGCGAGCGTGATATTTCAGTTCCTGCGGCTATCTCTGCCTACCTAGGTGTTACAGAACCAGCGATGTACGGTATTAACTTGAAGTACAAGTTCCCAATGCTAAGCGCAATGATTGGTAGTGCGATTGCTGCAGCGATTTGTGGTAGTGCAGGCGTAATGGCGAACGGTATTGGTGTCGGTGGTCTACCGGGTATCTTATCTATCCAACCACAGTTCTGGGGTGTGTTTGCAATCGCGATGCTCGTGGCTATCGCAGTCCCAGCAGCGTTAACACTGTTCTTCTATAAGCGTGCTCAAATGAAAGGCGAGCTAGAGCCTGCCAGCGCTTAACCTATCTTATTTCGGAGCGGCGGTCTGTCGCTCCTTTTTCAAAGTTTTTATTTTTTGGTAAGTGAGTTTAGAAATGACAACAATCGCTAATGATTCTAATTGGTGGAAAACCGCTTCAATCTATCAAATCTATCCGAAAAGCTTTTGCGACAGTGGTAGTAAAGGGACAGGTGATATTCAAGGCATCATTTCTAAGCTTGATTATCTTAAGTTGCTAGGTGTCGATGCGATTTGGTTAACACCGGTTTACCAATCGCCAATGATTGATAATGGCTACGATATTTCAGATTACTACGCGGTTAACCCAGACTTCGGCACCATGGAAGACTTCGACCAATTGCTTGCAGAAGCGCACCAGCGTGGTATCCGTATTATCATGGATATCGTCGTTAACCATACCTCGACAGAGCATAAATGGTTCCAGTCAGCATTAGGGGACAAAAATAGCCCTTACCGTGATTACTACATCTGGAAAGATCCTGTTGAGGGTGATATTCCGAATAACTGGCAATCAAAGTTTGGTGGTAGCGCTTGGGAACTTGATGAAAACACAGGCCAGTATTTCCTCCATCTGTTTGCAAAAGAACAGGCGGATCTGAACTGGGAAAATCCAGCAGTACGAGCTGAAGTGAAAGAGGTAATTAGCTTCTGGGCAGAGAAGGGCGTTGATGGCTTCCGCTTAGATGTGATTAATCTGATTTCGAAGCAGCAAGATTTCCCAAGTGATGAGATTGGTGATGGCCGCAGTTTCTATACCGATGGCCCACGTGTGCACGAATATCTACAAGAGATCAGTGAAGCCGTGTTTCAGAAGTATGGCAGTGTCACTGTCGGTGAGATGTCTTCGACCACACTAGAGCACTGTCAGCAGTATTCTTCGCTCGATAACAAAGAGCTCTCGATGGTGTTTAACTTCCACCATCTGAAAGTCGATTATCCGAATGGTGATAAATGGACCAAAGCGCCGTTTGATTTTGCTCAGTTAAAGCAGATCTTTAACCACTGGCAGACCGGATTAAATGGTAAAGGTTGGGGAGCACTATTTTGGTGTAACCATGACCAACCGCGTGTGGTTAGTCGATTAGGTGATGACAAACTGTATCGCCTAGAGTCAGCAAAAATGCTTGCTGCGTCAGTACATATGATGCAAGGCACGCCATATATTTATCAAGGTGAAGAGATAGGTATGACTAACCCAGGATATACCTCAATCGACCAGTATCGTGATGTAGAAAGCACTAATATGTACGATATTATGGTCAATCAGCAAGGTGTTTCGCACCAAGATATGATGGCAATTTTAGCGCAAAAGTCGCGTGATAATTCTCGTACACCAATGCAGTGGAGCAGTGAGCAATATGCAGGTTTTTCGAAAGCCCAACCTTGGCTCGAGGTCGCGAGCAACTATCCAGAGATCAACGCTGACAAAGCGATCGAAGATAAAGACTCAGTGTTCTATTTCTACCAAAAGCTGATTCAACTGCGCAAAGAGATAGATGTGATCACTACCGGTAGTTACGTCGATCTCTACCCTGAACATGCTGCGGTATTTGGTTATCAACGTAAATCAGACAGCCAAACGCTAATCTGTTTGAATAACTACTATGGTGAAGAAACAGAGTGTGTGTTGCCTGCGGATTTCGATTATGAGCAAGCTCAGTACGTTTTGGGTAACTATGATCTCGAAGCAGAAAAGGTGTCACAGCATCAAGTTCTGCGCCCATATGAAACGCGCATTATTCTTTTAGATAATTTCTAGATAGCTAACCCCCCTAGTACCAACCAGAATAAATGCTTAGTCATCTAGTTGGTAGTCGCCCTGCTTTGCGGGGTTTTTTTATGCTTGTGAGAATAGAGAATAGAGAATAGAGAATAGAGAATAGAGAATAGAGAATAGAGAATAGAGAATAGAGACAAGGTTTGATTTGTTTTCGATAGGCGTAAAAAAACCAGCTCGATGAGCTGGTTTTCTGTATATGGTGGAGGGGGACGGATTCGAACCATCGAAGGCAGTGCCAGCAGATTTACAGTCTGATCCCTTTGGCCACTCGGGAACCCCTCCAGGGTGTTTCTATTCGTTTCAAGGAATAGCTTGAACAATGTTTTCCCAACACGTTATCCAAGTGTTTCTTACAATCTATCCAGAAGATAATCACAAGAAAAATATGGTGGAGGGGGACGGATTCGAACCATCGAAGGCAGTGCCAGCAGATTTACAGTCTGATCCCTTTGGCCACTCGGGAACCCCTCCAGGGTGTTTTATACTTAGGTAAATGCTTTCCCAACACATTACTCAAGTGCGGAGCGCATCATAGCAAAATCGCAAAAGCTGTAAAGCGTTTTCTTATAATTTTGAATTGAATGGTGTCTTTTTCGGCAAAGATGCTAGGAATTGACCATAAAGCTCAAACAATCAACGGCTTTACTTACACAATATTTCTCGCTCTTTACATTTGTTGACGTTCAAAATGGTAATTAGCGGAT
>NZ_JATABG010000325.1:0-4018 GCF_036533755.1 Vibrio sp. M260118
GCATTGGGGTCGGCGTTCGTCGCGGCCAGCCTAGAGGCATCGGCGATTTCTTGGTCTACAATTTTTGCCGCTTCGATATTGCTTTCGGCAATCTTATCGGCAACTTTTTGCTCCTCCGGCGTCAGAGGTGCAATTAACTCTTGAGCAGCTGCACGCGCGCGCTCAAGGTCTTTAACCCGTTGCTCAAGAGTTTTATATTCAAGTAATTTAAGCGGGTCGCCGTCTTTTGCTTCGGCGCGCATTGAAATGTCGTTGTCTTGACCAGATTGGTTAGATGCAACGATCAGGCGAGGGCCCTCGGTATCGTTGATAACAGCAGCACGCACCCCTGGGTTTGATTTACTTCCGTTGATACCGCGCACGATATCAACCAATCTAGAGTTCTCTTGCACATCAATCGAGAACTTGTCACCTCCCATCGAAATCTGCAGCTTACCCGGTCCAAACTTTGCGTCTTCCGGCAAAACATCGGACGCAATTTTATGACTTTGGGCAAGCTGCAACACATCGATAGCATACCGACCAGCGATAGCTTCAGTGGTCGCCGTCGCAGATACTACAGCCTCATCTGTTGATTCAACTGTTCTTGCGGCGAAAGCTTTCTCTTGACGAAAGTTCGCCATCAAGTTTTTCATCGTATCCAGCGACTCTCTGAGTCGACCATAAGCACTGATACTGGAATCGATCTGGGCGAGCTCATTGTCAATTCGTTGCTGCTTAGGTATGCGCTCCGAATCCACAATTTTGCTGACCATAGAATTGATATCCATGCCAGAATTCATGCCTATAGGGCCAAAACTCATTCATTCACTCCAAGTACGATTACACCGTCTGGTTAACAATTCCCGACGAATATCGGGCAGTTTGCTCCCGTAGGCGACGTAAGATAACCAGCGCTTCCTCATCGGGTATCTGGCGAATAATATCGCCAGTCTCCGCTTCATATATTGTCACAACATCTCGTCCCGATTCTTCGTCAACACGAAACGATAAGCCTTTATTGATCGACGAAATGAAGTCATTCATCTGTTCAACAATCCTTTCACGCTCTGCCCGATTGAGTTTTTCACGCTCTTTCGAAGCTTCTATCATTTTTTCGACAGACTGAGCCGCTTTTTTGCTTATCTCCTGAGTAGAGACCTGTTCCTTCTGCGAGGAAACTTGCTGCACATCATTTCTTGAAGCAAGTTTAGTGCCACTATCTGAGCCATAAGGCTGGATGTTCGATGTGTAGGATGGTATTTCCATAACGATCTCCCTTCCACCTTAGTAGGTTACAACATATTGTTGTACCAATAAGCTCCTATCGAACCTATCGATTAACCTAATAAGCTAAGAGCTGCCGACGGAGACTGCTTCGCTTGCGCTAGTACAGAGGTACTGGCTTGCTGAAGAATTTGCGACTTAGTCATCTGAGTCGTTTCCTTCGCGTAGTCAGTATCAACGATACGGCTTCTAGACGCATTAACATTTTCGTTAATGTTATCTAAGTTGCTGATAGCATGGCCAAAACGGTTTTGGAATGCACCTAGTTCAGCACGCTGACTATCTACCGCTTTTAATGCACCATCAATAACAGATACTGCCAATTGTGAACCGGCAACTGTCGACACATCGACATCAGCAACCGTGCGATCTTCCGCTGCACCAAAGCCAATCTCCGCACCTAGATCACCGCCAATAGTCACATCTGACGAGACCTTATTAGTCGCAGCAAAAAGTTGCAGTTTACCTTCTTCGCCAACCGATGCTTTTACATCTTCACTTTGACCGTTAATGTAAGTAGCAAGCTGCTCAATATCATCTCCTGCCTTTGCATTAATTGTCAGCGACTGTACGTCTCCATGTACATCAGTATAGTCCAGGGTCAGATCAGTTGCTCCGTCCGAGACGGTCCAATCAGGTGCTTTACCGGCTGCTGCGATATAAGCTTTCCCGCCCATTTCCATGGTATCTGAGCGCATATTGCCCATAGAGAGCTGAACAGCCTCACCAGAACTTGCACCGATTTGGAATGATTGAGTACCGAAAGTACCGTTGAGTAGTTTATTACCACCAAATGATGTGGTTTCTGCAATACGGTTAAGCTCGTCGTTTAGAGCAGTGACTTCTTCTTGAATTGCGAGTCGCTCTGAACGAGAGTTGGAACCATTTGAAGATTGCAATGACAAGTCACGCATACGTTGAAGTATGTTGGTTGTCTCGTTCATCGCACCCTCGGCAGTTTGCGCGATCGAGATACCATCATTCGCATTTTTTACCGCCATGTCTAGGCCACGACTTTGCGAGTTCAAGCGGTTTGAGATTTGAAGGCCAGCAGCATCATCTCGGGCACTGTTGATTTTGTAACCCGAAGATAAACGCTCCATCGATTTCTGCATGCCTTCAGTCGCCCCATTAAGGTAGCGCTGAGCGGTCATCGCAGACACGTTCGTGTTTACGTTAATTGCCATATTTGATCTCCTTAGGCATTAGGGTGATGTGTATCTGCGTCTCTCACCTCGCATCAACACATCTCATTTCTCTCAATCCTTTAACGGCGAGTGAAAAAATACCTTTAGAAAAAAAATATTGACTTATTAACTTAATTCTGAGTTTTTAGGTTATTTTTCTTTATTTTTCATGAAGTTAAATTAAACAAAAAAATCCAGCCGAAGCTGGATTTTTGTGATCTAGATTTGATTTAGCCCAATAGGCTTAGTGCTGAGTTTGGTGCTTGTTTCGCTTGAGCCAGAATAGAGCTTGATGCTTGAGAAAGAATTTGCGACTTGGTTAGTGCCGTCGTTTCTTTCGCGAAATCAGTATCCTTGATTCGGCTCTTAGACGCATTCACGTTTTCATTGATGTTGTCTAAGTTGCTAATTGCATGGTTGAAGCGGTTCTGGAACGCACCCAACTCTGCACGGTGACTATCTACATACTGAAGTGCACTGTCGATGATAGCAACCGACTCTTGTGAACCACCGACAGTTGTCACGTCAATATCGTTAACCGTTACTGCAGCACCCGCCCCCATAGCTAACTCACCAGCAAGTCCACCATCAAACGCAACTGTTGCTCCATCTACTTTATTATTACCCGCGTAAATCTGTAGCGCGCCATCTTGGTCTACTGACGCTGTTACCAAATCTGTTTGACCATTGATATAAGTTGCAAGTTGTTCAATATCGTCGCCTTCTTTTGCATTGATATTGATTGTTTGTTCTTCGCCAGCATTGTCGGTCAAAGTAATAGTTAGGTCATTAGAACCCGCTTGAACGCTCCAGTCTTTGTCTTTTGCATTCGCCGCTTGGAATGCTGTACCACCCATATCAGCGTTGTCGCTACGCATGTTATTTAAGGTTAGCATTACCGCTTCGCCGTTATCAGCACCAATTTGGAAAGACTTGGTTGCGTAAGTACCGTTTAGAAGCTTATTGCCACCAAAAGAGGTTGTTTCAGCAATACGGTTAAGTTCGTTATTCAAAGCCGTCACTTCTTCTTGAATCGCAACACGCTCTGATTTTGAGTTTGAACCGTTCGCAGATTGTAGCGATAGGTCACGCATACGTTGGAGGATGTTTGTAGTCTCGTTCATCGCACCTTCAGCAGTTTGCGCGATAGAGATACCATCGTTCGCGTTACGTACCGCAACATCAAGACCACGGCTCTGAACGTTTAAGCGGTTTGAGATTTGTAGGCCCGCTGCGTCATCTTTTGCGCTATTGATCTTAAAGCCAGATGACAAACGCTCCATTGAAGTCTGTTGAGCATTAGTTGCACTGTTTAGGTAACGCTGTGCTGTCATTGCTGATACGTTAGTATTTACATTTACTGCCATGGTGATTTCTCCATTTGATTTTCCGTTGTAACCGGTTTCCGACGTCTCGGAAAACCAAAGTCGTTTTCTCATTAAGTTACTTTTATTAACGGCGTGGCGCTGAAAATCTTGAGAATTTTTTTGAGATTTTTTCGAAAAAAGTTCATTTGGAGGGGAAAACGTGACGAAATGGAAAAAACTACAAATAAAGTCATTTTT
>NZ_JATABG010000326.1:0-4014 GCF_036533755.1 Vibrio sp. M260118
TTGGACCCACCTGATTCCATGCCGAACTCAGAAGTGAAACGAATTAGCGCCGATGGTAGTGTGGGGCTTCCCCATGTGAGAGTAGGACATCGCCAGGCTTGCTTCCTTGTTTTTAGATTTTGAAAAATCTAAAGGCAAAACTAAATAAAGCGAGCTAACCATAAGACTTTATTTAGTAAAGAATACCACTGCGGAGTGGTAGTTCAGTTGGTTAGAATACCGGCCTGTCACGCCGGGGGTCGCGGGTTCGAGTCCCGTCCACTCCGCCACTTATTAGAAAGCCTAGTCTTATGACTAGGCTTTCGTCGTTTTAGAAGCCCGTTGCTGACGCAACGGGCTTCTTGCGTTTAAGGAGAGCACTACGCTTTGGAGTTGGTCATTCCATAGAACGACGAAGGAGTGATACCAATCTGGAAAATTAACTGATCAGGTTAGTCCACTCCCTTTCGCACATTGTTTGCACCCTATCTACGCTTTCCAAGAAGCAATTCCACGCACTACATACTTTCTCTACAATATCGTTATAGTTCGTAAAACTTTGGTTTGCCAAATAGTGTTGTCGTAGCCAACTCCAAACTTGTTCAATTGGGTTTAGCTCAGGTGAATAGGGAGGAAGTTTAACGATACTCACATTGGAAAACTGCTCACCAATATCATCGGTATGCCAACCTGCACCATCCATGATCACAACCGCATGACGACCTGGTTCCGTTACCTCAGATATTTGGGCAAGGTGCTGGATCATAATGTCTTTGTTTACCCAAGGGACGACTATCGCTTCTCCAGTTCCCCTTGCTGGACAGACTGAGCCAAATAGATAGGCATACTCAAACTGTTGTTGCTTGACCGCCCTTGGTCTTGTGCCTCGTTCGGCCCAGAGACGAGTGGTGGTATTTTGCTGACCAAATCTCGCTTCGTCTTGAAACCAGACATCAACACACGCTAGAGCTATATGTCCTGGGATCTTAAGGATCGTTTCGATTTTGAATTTTTTTAAAACTGTCTTGTGTTTCTTGAGATTGCTTAGGGTGTTTTGAGCGGGAGGTAATCCATGAAAAGCCCATGTGGTCGAGCAGGTAATAGATAGAGTCAGGATGATAGTGCTTGCCAAATTCTTTCACTATATAAGCGTGGATATCGGCACCAGTTAGTCGTCCGCCTTGTGGATCATTGGCTTTTTCTTTTATGTATTGGCTCAATTGCTGTCTTTGCTCGGGAGTTAAGAATGGAGGTCTTCCTGTTCTTGGCTTTTCCTGCAGTCCTTCCAGTCCTTCTTCAAGAAAGGTTTGAACCCACTTGTTGACACTGGTTCGGCTTACTTTGAGAAACTTGGCGATTTGTGTGCGTGAGTGTCCATCTTTGAAATGAGCAAGAGCTAGTAATCTCATTTTCATCTGAATTGATTTTTGCTGACTTGCGAGCTTTTTAAAGTCGATATTATTGAGACTGTCCATAGCGAATAAGTTCTAATATTGTATGGCCTTAATTAGATCATATTTTTACTTAGATTGGTATGAGTAGGGAATCTCTTGGAGTATTCTACTCGCTCATAGAGATCCCCAACTCACTCGTCCCTCGCTCTTGAGGATGACAGAAATAGAAAGGAGAGTTTCTAACCTTTTCCAGTTCTCCGTAGGACGAAGTCCGTTCCCGTATCCCAAACAAAAAAAGGCCACTCGAAAGAGTGGCCTTGGTGTATCTACATGAGTTTCTATGCTGCTGGGTCTTTAATAAGAGTTAGCGCCTTCTTAGATACCTCATGTGCAGCTTTGGTTAAGTTCTGCTTCTCTAGCGCATCAGAGAGATATCCATAGTCAGAAACATTAGAGCGTACGGAGAGTGCTTTCTCTAAATGTTGCTGAGCATCGGCCCATTTTTCGTCACGTAGATGGAACTGAGCGATGGCACTATGTGCTTCTGCATTATTTGCATCTTTACGTAGTGTACTTTCGAGGAAAGTGACTACAGGATGTGTATCCGCGAGTCTCAGCTCAGGAAGTAACGCATAAAGGTCGGAGTTTGGATGTTTCTTCAGCGTCTCTTTGATCAAGGTGAACGCTTCATTATCGGCTTGGCGCGACATCAACTGTTTAGCGAAACACTCCACCAGATGGATATCGACTTTCGCTTTACGCGGTAGAGCATTCCAATGAGCCAGCAAACCTTCACTGCCTTTCTGCTCTGCGACGTCAGCCATTAGGCCACATTGCGCTCTCTGAGTCAGTGGCTCTACCTCATCTTTGGTAACTATCTTATTTTTAACTAATTTAGGCATTAGGTCGATCAGCGGTTGCCAAAGCTTAAGTTCAATATACACCTGCTTCAACAAGTTTAAGACGATGGCATTGTTTGGGTAGCTCGCCTTTAACGTCGATAGGGTGTCAAATGCGTCATTGTAGTTAGCATCACGGATCTGCTGCTTGGCGCGTGTCAGTTCAACTGCCAGTTGAGAGTTGTCTTGTTGTGACGCGAGTTCTAGGTATCGATCGCGTTGCTGAGTATTGCCCATTCCTTGAGCTGCCTCTGAAGCAACTAAGTAACACAGTAGAGGCATGTCATGGTGATTGGCCCAGCGAGTCACTTTCTTTTCTGCCAGCTTGAAGTCACCTTCAAGAAGCTTGATGATCCCCTCATTGGTGTAACGACGAGAGCGGCGCATCTTTCTTACGCTAAACCAGTTCCACGTCGCTGAACTTGCGTTGAGCGCTTTCTTGACCAGAAATTCCAAGCCGAATAACGCTGCTAAGGTAGCGATAACAAAGATAACGAGAGTGGTGACGCTCATTTCAATCGTCTTGTTTGCGACAGAGATGAGCACATAACCTTGTTGTCCAGCGTACTGGGTGCCAGCAAATAGGCCTAAACCAAGTACGATAAAGAGGAAGATAACACGAAACATTATTTCTCCTCCGTTACTAAAGTCGTCACTTCACGGCGCAGGCGTTCACGAATAACGTCTGACAGTTGCTGCTGAGTTTCTAGTTTGACCGGGTAATCTACTTGCACCGTTTGCTTAGCCAGCAGTTCAATCGCGCTGTTAAATTCTTTAACCTCATTAGAATCTTGGTTTAAGAAGCTCGTTGACCATTGATCTGCGGTTTTCAATGCAGTGCTGTAGATATCTTGCTGCTCAACATAGACAGCTTTGATCGCCGTTTCCAGTTTAGCTTTAATGTTCTCTTTCAAGTAGAAATGTTGCTGTGGAGAGAGCAGTGGAATCACGTTTCCATCACGAGTTCTAAAGGTAATGAAGTTCTCTGAAAAATCTTTCAAAGAGGTCATTAAGTTGTTTTGCCAGTCATTGACATCTTCAGAGACAATTTGTTTTTCGACTTTTTGCGCTTCAGGAAGGAGCGCATTTGCCAGTGGGAGCTTATCCACTTGTTGCTGTAGAGCCGTGATGCGGAGTACCAGCCCTTCACGATCGACCAGTGGTACTGATTTGAGCTTAGTGATGTCGTTGGCCATCGACTTACGCAAAGGCACTAAGCTTGGATCATTAAGGGCTGCGATACGCTGATCGGCACTCTCCATTAACTGGGTAGCACTCACCGCATCGTGTTCTAAGAAGAGCTTTCTGCCCGCTAGCTTAACGAGGTAGTCTGCTTCTGCGAGTAGCCAATCATTTGGTCGGCGGCCTTGTACTTCCGACACGGCGACTTGAAGACTTTCGATACTTTTCTGCTGTTGCTCAAGTACTGTCTCTGCCCGATGAGTAATTTCTGTAGCTTTTGAAATGGCTTGTTGCTTAGTCGATTCAAGCTCAGATTGAACGTTATTTTGGGTCTGCTTAAGCTGAGCTTGCAGAGCATCAATTTGAGCTTGGTATTGGGCATTCTTTTGCTGCATGTGGAAGGTGAGACCGCCTCCAACTAGCAAAGAGATAATAATCGCAAGGGTGCCAAGCTTAGCGCCGCGATTACTTTGCTTTTTTTTTGTTTCTTGCTTAGGAGGTGTCGCTGGCTTTTTCTCTTCCACTGACACCTTCGCTGCTACCTCAGCCGTATCTCTAGC
>NZ_JATABG010000327.1:0-3970 GCF_036533755.1 Vibrio sp. M260118
GTGCATGGTGTTGGAATCGCCCAATCTTGGGAGAGATTGGGCTAACAATTTAGATTTGAGCGTGGTAGATAGCGAATTTATTGGTCTTATTTAGCGTCTCGCAATTACCGTAAGCTTGCTCGATGATGGGGGGATACTTCAAGAAACTGTTGGCAACGATGAAGAGTTGACCTTTGTTTGAGCTCTGTTTTGGTGCCTGTTCTAGGAGTGTTTCTGTGGCGCTGTAGCTAGTATCAAGCCCTGCATGGAAAGGTGGATTGCTGATAATGAAGTCGTAGTTTTTGCTTGTGTCCGAATAGACATCAGAAGCAAATACGTTAGCTGATAAACCGTTCGCGGCGAGAGTGGCTTTGCTCGATTCGACGGCTAAGGCGCTAATATCACACATCTCTAGCTCTATTCCAGGATTGAGCAGCGCCATCACGCTGCCAATAACTCCTGCGCCACAACCAAAATCGAGCACCTTGCCGCTCAGTTGTGGTAGCGTGTCTAGTAGTAACTTACTGCCAATATCAAATTCACCGTGACTAAATACGCCAGGCAAGCTCTTAATCGTAAGCGAGGTTTGCTGATATTCGACTTGGTAAGTTTTAAACCAAGCTTGAAGATCAAAGGGTGCTGGTGTTTGCGTGCATTGCCCCCAATAGAAGGAACAACGGCGAGCTGAGTCATACTTGGTGATCAAACCGTAGGGTTTGAACATCTTTTCAATGCTTTTTACCCCAGAGCGATTTTCACCGACGACAACAATCTCGGTATTTTCACCTAACTTTGCCATCAGCATTGCAAGTAAATACTCAGCTTCCGCTTTGGCTTTAGGCCAATAGAGCAGCACTAAGTCCGCTTCTGTGCGTTGATTAAACTCGGCACCGAAGACACTTGTGACTTGTGAGTAACCACTTAATTGACGGTAGTAGCCGTAGTTGGTGGTATAGACAGTCACGGATTGACAGTGTTTTGTTAGCTCAACAGGAAATAGATCTTCAGCTTCTCCTGCCACTAATACATGCTTGCCCTCAAAATAGGCGAACTGTCTTTCAGCGATTTGGCTTGGTGCGATATAAGCAGACATAGCAAACTCAGTATAAAAAATGAGGGAGGATTTTCGCACAATCCTCCCTCATCTTGAAGTCATTCTAAGCAGAATAAAATAGTATTGGTCGCTAGCTGCGATCTTGTCTATTCAAGAAGTCTTGGAACTCTTCTTCGTAGATATTAAATAGCACCATAGTCACGGCGAAAATGATCGGGCCATAGATCAGACCGATCAAACCGAACAAGTGCAGACCACCTAATAGAGAGAAGAAAATCATTAAGGTGTTCATTCCTGCACTGCCTTGCATCAGTAGTGGGCGAAGCAGATTATCAATCGACCCGACAATCGCTATGCTCCAAACCGTAAGAGCAACCGCCCAAGTCGTGTCACCTGTCAAGAATAGATAGATAGCGGCTGGCACCCAAATTAGCGCGGTACCCACAACTGGAATGAAAGAGGCAAATCCCATCATGGTGCCCCAAAATAGCCCCGGGAAGCCAGCAATCCACATACCAAAACCACCGGCGAAACCTTGCGCGATAGCGGTTAGAAACGACCCCATGACTGCTGATTTCGCCACTTGCTCAACTTCATCAAGCAATTTATCTTCCTGGCTACGAGAAAGTGGCAGAATATGGCGAATTGCGCCAATGATCTTTTCGTGATCGCGCAGTAGGAAGAACAGCACGAACAGCATTAAGAAGAAATCCATTAGGAAGCTAGTCGCATCACCTAAGATTTTTGCACTAATGCCGACTAGGTTGCTACCAAATGATGTTGCGAATTGTGCAACTTTTTGGCCGATTTCTTGTGGGCTGATGGCATCGAAAGGCAGATAGGTATTAACGAAGCCAAGGCCGTTAACCACCCATGGGTGCCCAAAAATGGTTTGAATTCCACCATGAGTGACCCATTGATAGACGTTCTGTGAAAAGGCTGAACCCTGTTGGACAATGGCAGCAAACACAAACAATAGTGGAAATACGATAATGAAAGTCAGCACAACACATGAAAGCAGTGAAGCTAAGTTGGTATGCTTTGGCATGCGTTTTTCGATCCATTCATGAATCGGAAACATCAGTAGTGAGATGATAAACGCCATCACAATCGAGTTGATATACGGTTCAACGAGCAAGAAACAGGCAAACCCTGCTGCGAGTAATGCAACAATCAATACCCAATGACTAGAAGTTAGTTTGATTTTATCTGACACATTTATTGTCCATGAAATCTATTTCGTAGCAGTATAATGGCGGTAATTGTCTGAGTGTTCAACGCAAATTGAATATGTTATTCGCGGAGTAGCTGGCTATGGGCTGTTGTGGAAAAGAGAAGTGCAGTAGTAAAAGGAACAAACCTAAACGGAATATACCTTGGTTTTTTCTGTTTATGTTTGGTCTCACTGTCTTGGCTGTGGTGAACTGGAAATAACTGAGGCTGCCATGGCAGCCTCTCAATGTGATCGGGAGTCTGTTACGACTCTTGAGCGATGATGGAGAAACAGCGATCAGCCGCTTCGAGTGTTGCTTCAATCTCTTTGCTTCCATGTGCTAAAGAGGTAAAGCTCGCTTCAAATGCTGATGGCGCTAGGTAAACACCGTGTTCTAACATTAGGTGGAAGAAGCGTTTAAAGCGTTCAATATCACATTTAGTCACATCTTCGTAGCTTGTTACGCTCTCTTGGTCAGTGAAGAAGAAACCGAACATGCCACCAACTTGGTTAACGACAAGTGGAATGTTGTGGTTATCGGCAAGCTCTTTAAAACCATCGGCAAGTTGCTTGGTTTTTGAAGCTAGGCGCTTTTCATTGCCTTCTTCTTTTAGAAGGTTCAAACAAGCAAAGCCTGCCGCCATAGCAACAGGGTTACCCGAAAGCGTGCCAGCTTGGTAAACCGGACCAGTAGGAGCGATGTGCTGCATCACCTCTTTACGGCCGCCAAATGCGCCAACTGGCATTCCGCCACCGATAACTTTACCTAGCGTGGTTAAGTCTGGCTGAATATTGTAATAGCCCTGAGCACCGCCAAGAGCAACGCGGAAGCCTGTCATTACTTCATCAAAGATCAGTAGCGCACCCTCTTCATCACAGATTTGGCGTAGACCTTGATGGAAGCCTTCCACAGGTGGAATACAGTTCATGTTGCCCGCTACTGGCTCAACGATGATACATGCGATCTCGCCTTTATTCGCTGCAAATAGTTCACGAACAGAGTCTAGGTCGTTAAACGTTGCTGTTAGGGTGTGCTTAGCAAAATCAGCTGGAACACCAGGTGAGCTAGGTTGGCCAAGCGTTAATGCTCCTGAGCCAGCTTTAACCAATAGGCTGTCTGCATGGCCATGGTAACAGCCTTCAAACTTCATGATCTTATCGCGGCCAGTGAAGCCACGTGCAAGACGAATTGCACTCATGGTTGCCTCGGTCCCCGAGCTCACCATGCGGACTTGTTCCATTGATGGAACAAGCTCAGATACAAGCTCAGCCATGGCGATTTCCATTTCCGTTGGTGCGCCAAAACTCAAGCCGCGTTGTGCTGCATCGATAACGGCTTCGCGAATCACTGCATGGTTGTGACCGAGAATCATTGGCCCCCATGAACCTACATAATCAATGTAAGCTTTACCGTCAGCATCAAAAATCAGTGGGCCATCGGCACGTTCTACAAAGATTGGAGCGCCGCCAACGCCATTAAAAGCACGTACTGGTGAGTTAACACCACCAGGGATGGTCTGCTGTGCTTTCTCGAAAAGATCTGCTGATTTGGTCATGGGATATCCTCTTTATGATTGCTCGGACCAATTTGGCTCGCATTGTACTCGTCCTTTCGCATTCAATAAAACGCTTTGCGCCACATTCTGGATACTTTGACAGCAAATAGACGCTGATTTGTGTAAAAAATGCGTCGGAAGTTGGTGAATACTTGAACGTTTCACTCG
>NZ_JATABG010000328.1:0-3967 GCF_036533755.1 Vibrio sp. M260118
GCTTCTAGGATGTTGATGGTGAGAGATTTAGTATCCACTTCTGAGACTACTTGAGAATCAGTGGTTGGCAGATCTACTTCCAGCGAGTCGAGCTTTACGGCTGCGGTCAGCATGAGAAACACCATCACGATAAAAATGATGTCGAGCAGAGGTGTCAGATCAGGGGTCAACCCGAAGCGATTTTCACCCTGTTTAACCTTGATCATGAACGTGCCTCAGTCGCCAGATCGACTGTTGAATGTGTAGTTTCGACGTTATCTGGCGACACGTGCTGAAGGCTAATTCCTTCAAGCCACAAGTTTACGTAATTGAGAGTGTGCTCTAACTTCGCCATAACCTTGTCCGCCCACAGGCCAAGAAGTTGTGATCCGGCTATGGCTGGTAGTGCGATTAGTAGACCTGCGGCGGTGGTTCTCATCGCCAGACCTAGTCCATCTGCGAGATCATTTGGCGTGATATTACCCGACGATGCCGCAACACCTTTGAACATTTCAATCAGGCCTAATACTGTCCCCAGTAATCCAATTAGCGGACTTATCACGCCAATCAGTGTTAATAGCCTTAAGCCTGAATTAAGTTGATGACGCTTCTCTTGTAACCACATGCCGGCGGCATCTTCGCGCAATGTCTTGGCAAATGAGTGGTGAGCTAGCAACATCGCGACGCCTTTGTAAAGTAGTGGGCGACGAGGAGAGAGTTTCTCAGCGAGTGCTTCAATTTGCTTACTGTCGGTTGGGCTCACTTTTTTTAGCTCGTTGCGTATTGCCCGTTTACCAACCCCTAAACTAATGAGTACTTGAAAAAGACGCTCAGCAATAATCATCAATGTTAGCGCCGAACAGATGATCAGTGGCCAAGCCATCAAACCTAACTGTTGTTGTATTTGGTGTAATTGTTCCATTATCGATCCAAATTAAAACGAACGGGAATTTGAACTCTATGGGCCATGGTTTGGCCATTTATTGAATGGGGAGAAAATCGCCATTTCTTGATAGCCTCTAGAGCTGATTTATCAAGCATGGTTGCCCCTGAAGATGAAATAAGTACTTGTCTTACTTGGTCGCCATTTTCATCCAACCATATCTCATAGATAGCGGTACCTTCTACTCCGCGCTTTCTTGCCAGCCTTGGATACTTGGGAGCGGTAGGGCGAGAGAGAAACGATGGTTGAGTGACCATAACAGGTTGAGAGCTTGCTCCTTGGTTGACTAGCTTGGGTTGAGCTGGCGATTCCTGCTGCGTTATCTGCTTGGTTTCAGCCACCTTTTGTTCGAGCTTCTCTTTTGGCGTTTCAGTTGTCGGCTTGTTATGCACTACAGGCTTAGCCTTAGTGATTTTTTTTTCTACATTAGGTTTCTTCTTAGTGACTTTCTTTTCTACTGGTTTTGTTTTTTTTACGACCTGCTTAGGTTCAGGCTGCGTCTCTTTCGGTTTAGTTTCTGGTACCGGCTCCGGCTTTGTGACTGCTTGTTCTGCAGGGGACGCAGAGGGGGGCGCCATCGTCTTAAAGTTGATGGATACTGTATTTGATTGTGCTCCAGCAGGCATAGCGAAGGCTTTGGGTTCTTGTGCAATAAACACGAATGCCGCATGAATAGCTAAGGAAATGCTACCAGCAATGGTGTATCGCTTGACGTTCACTTGAGTTCTCCATATACCGCATAGAATTAATATTTGCTTCCCGATGTACCCTCGATGGGTGTTAGCGGTTGCCAGACGGATTAGGATTATTACCCACAATACAAATAAGATCAATTATCAATTGCATTATCATTAAGCTCAAACTATGATCGGTTCCAGTTTTTGAGAATTTAGCGCAAGGCTAGAGCTGATAAGCGCTGAGAGATTGATAGTATGCTTGATATTTATAAATTTGATGAATCTATCTTGGCGGCGGACACACCCGATCCTCTTCGATTCGCATTTGCCAACAAAGCTTCAGCGCATGCTGGCGGAATGGCAGCCCCTTTAATGCCCGAGCAGAAAGCTGAAACATTAAGACGCCTTTATGCGTCGCCTGGAGCAAAAAGCGATAAGCGCTGCTTATATATCCACATCCCCTTCTGTCGTGTCCGTTGTACCTTCTGTAATTTCTTCCAAAATGCAGCAAGCCGTAAACTGGTTGACGACTACTTTGAAGCTTTGATGCGAGAGATTGACCAAAAAGCGGCACTAGCGTGGACGCAATCGGGAACGTTTCACGCTGTCTACATTGGAGGTGGAACTCCAACCGATCTTTCTGCACAGCAAATTGAAAGGCTGGGCAAAGCCATTCGGGCACGTTTTCCTCTCTCGACGGATTGTGAGATCACTCTAGAAGGTCGTATTAACCGCTTTAGCGATGAAATGTTTGAGCGTGCTTTAGAAGGTGGTTTTAATCGGTTCTCATTTGGTATTCAGAGTTTTAATACTCAAGTTAGACGCGGTGCGAAACGCCTTGATGACAGAGAGGTCGTATTAGAACGCGTTAGCGCTTTAAGTGCGACTGACCAAGCGCCAATCATTCTAGATCTACTCTATGGTTTGCCCTATCAAACGTTAGATGTGTTTGAACAAGATTTAGTTGATTTTATGTCTACCGGCGCTCATGGGTTAGATTTGTATCAACTGGTCGTCGGTGGTAGTGCGCCAATGCTCAATTTGGTTGATAAGGGCAGGATACCTGCGCCGGCTACAACACCAGACAAAGCATCAATGTACGAGTTAGGTTCAGTGTTCATGAAACAGCACCACTTGCGTCAACTGAGTGTTAACCATTGGGCGAGAGATAACCGTGAGCGCAGTCAATACAACTCACTGGCAAAAACTTATGCTGAGGTTTTGCCGATTGGCTGTGGTGCCGGGGGCAATATTGGTGGCTATGGCATGATGAACCATCGCACGTTAGAAACCTACATGAACGCGATGAAATCTGGTGACTCTTTAGTGGCAATGATGACCAAACAGAATGCCTTAGAGCCTATTTTTGCTGTGCTCAAGTCTGGCTTTGACCGCGGAGTGGTGTCACGTGCTGCTATGCCTGATTTTTTAGGCTCATCTTCATTCGATTTCTTATCGCCTTTGTTCAATCACTGGCAGAAAAAAGGGCTAGTTCAGGTTGAGAGTGATTATTTGTCTTTAACCTTAGCAGGTCAATTTTGGGCGGTAAGCCTCGCTCAAGCTTGTATTCAAGTACTACATTCAACGTATCAAGAAAAAAACGCGCTTAAATCAGTCGCGATGTAAATGGAAAAAATATGGAAGCATTAAAACAGCAGGTTGCTCAACTTATTGAGCAAGAACCTACTCTACTCCCAGCAGCTATTGCAGAAAAACTTAATATCTCGGAATTTGAAGCAGTCTCGGCTTTGCCTGACGAGATGATTGCGCTAGTCGAAGGAGAGCAAGCTCAGCATATCTTGGAGAGCTTAGTTGGCTTTGGACCGGTCACTACTATCGTTCATTCATTTGGTTCAATTTTCGAAGTAAAAGCACCATTTCCAAAGGGCAAGGTCGCACGTGGTTACTACAACCTTATGGGGCGTGAAGGTGAACTGCATGGCCATCTTAAGCTCGACAACGTTAAGAACATTGCCCTAGTTAGTAAGCCGTTTATGGGACGTGAAAGTCACTACTTTGGTTTTTTTAGTGCTGACGGAAACAACATCTTCAAGATCTATCTAGGTCGTAATGACAAGCGCGAACTGATTGAATCGCAGGTGGCGACTTTCAAGCAATGGCAACAAGAATTCAGCAAGTAAATAAAACTATAAAATAAGAGAAAGTGAAGGAGCCTCAATATGGATCAGCAAGTTAAGCAGGAGCGTCTACAAGGGCGTCTTGAACCTGAAATAAAAGAGTTTCGCCAACAGCGACGCACTCTGCAATTGGCGACCGTCGACGAAAATGGTCGTCCAAACGTTAGCTATGCGCCTTATGTACAAAATCAAGACGGCTATTTTGTTTTGATTTCAGAAATTGCTCGTCA
>NZ_JATABG010000329.1:0-3945 GCF_036533755.1 Vibrio sp. M260118
AAGATGTCGCGACTCTGCTTGACCAACAGGGAATAGCCGTTAGAGCTGGTAATCATTGCGCTCATCCGCTCATGGATGCTCTTGGTGTTAAAGGCACCATCCGCGCTTCATTCGCGGTTTACAACACAATGGAAGATGTTGACAGGTTAGTCGCTGCGCTCGAGAAAGCGGTGGATATGTTATAGCGAGTGGCGAGTCAATTATGCAGGGTTGGCACTTTCACCAACCCTTTTCTTTTACAGCCATAAAATAAAACCGTCATCCTCAAGAGGGAGGCACGACCGAATTGGGGATCTCTTCAAGCGAGTGAGAACCTTTTTAAGATTCCCTACTCACTCCTTCGTCGCTCTATGGAATGACAATTTGTCTCGCGAAGGACGCCGTCGGCTCTCAGAGCGCAGCGTTCTACCTTCTCGCAGGGCGAAGCCCGAACTCGAAGCGCAGCGTACTTTTAGTTATAGCTCATCAAACGCTTCAATCGCCTCAGAAAGCTTTTTAACACCGTGAATTTGCATGCCTGCAATACCACCTTTCGGCATATTGGCTGCAGGTACAATCGCCCTCTTAAAACCATGCTTGAATGCTTCGTTTAGGCGCTCTTGCCCGCTTGGTACGGGACGAATCTCACCAGCAAGTCCTACTTCACCAAATACCACCACGTCTTTTGGTAGTGGCCTATCTCTAAAGCTAGAAAGGAGCGCCATCACTAAGGCTAAATCGGCACTGGTTTCGGTTACCTTGACACCACCGACGACGTTAACAAACACGTCTTGATCGGCCATTTGTAAGCCGCCATGTTTATGCAGCACAGCCAAAAGAAGCGACAGACGGTTTTGTTCTAGGCCCACCGCAACTCGACGTGGGTTAGCGAGCTGTGAGTAATCCACCAGCGCCTGAATCTCTACAAGCAGCGGGCGTGTTCCCTCCCAAACCACCATTACAGAGCTGCCAGATGTCTCCTCTTCACCGCGGGATAAGAAAATAGCGGAAGGATTGCTGACCTCTTTTAAACCTTGACCCGTCATGGCAAAAACACCGAGTTCATTCACGGCACCGAAACGGTTCTTATGACTACGCAAGGTTCTAAAGCGACTATCGGTTCCACCATCAAGCAGTACTGAACAGTCAATAATGTGCTCAAGCACTTTGGGGCCAGCTAAGCTGCCATCTTTGGTTACGTGGCCAACAATAAACACCGAGACATTGTTTTGCTTCGCGTAACGAGTCAAGGTTGTCGCTGCCTCTCTCACCTGAGCGACACTACCCGGCGAAGACTGTACATCCGAGACATGCATAACCTGAATCGAGTCAATCACCATGATTTTTGGCTGCTCTTTTTCTGCGATCTGGCAGATGCGATCGACATTGGTCTCAGATAACATTTTTAAATTGTCTTTCGGCAAGCCTAAGCGAGAAGCACGCATCGCTACCTGCTGTAATGACTCCTCACCCGTGACATAAAGCGTTGGCATTTGAGACGCTAAGTAACACATGGTTTGCAATAGTAGTGTCGACTTACCCGCCCCAGGGTTACCACCGATTAAGATCGCCGCACCGGGCACCACGCCACCACCAAGTACGCGGTCGAGCTCTTTAAAGCCACTGGTAAAACGCGGAACCTCTTGTAGGTCAATCTCAGACAAGGTCTGGACCTTAGTTTCCGCCGTTGTTCCTGCATATCCAGAAAGACGCTCATTTCTAGCGACTGTTGGTGACGCTGCTAAACGCACTTCACTGATCGTATTCCATGCACCGCACGCATTACATTGTCCTTGCCAACGGGGGAAATCCGCCCCACAGTCATTACATACGTAGGCTACCTTTGCTTTTGCCATGCTTCCTCAAGTGTTTAAAATTGTGTATTTGTGACCCAAGCGGCATCCGCGCTTGCCTATGTGACCATCTATACTGAATTAGAGGTAACATATCACTAAAGATCTTTATATCAAGGTCGATATTTTGGGTAAGGGATACTCTAACAAAAAAATATGCAGCAGCCAGAAATACTCTCTCTCGCGGAACGATTAATTCCCGTATACAACTCAGAAGATTTCGAATTCGTTCTTGGTCAGATGACCGAGGGAGAACCACCGTCGGTCAAAATTCTGGTTAAGATGGAACTTAACCGAGTAATGGCACCTTGCACTAAACCTATTGATTTAAGAGGAAGGGTAAAAGGTGAATGCCGTGAATACGAACTTGATGGCATCAAACACTGGCTCGATGACGTAGCATTTAACGCTTATCATAAAAACATCAAAAAATTCAACGGCTACACGGAAGGCGTTTGGGAAGCGCTGTGCAACACCCACAACAATTTCAGAGTCATGCAACAGCGTGGCAAGCCAATCGGAACAGAAGTCACCACAGAGCTTAATGGTATTGATGTTGAAGCCGTTGTCATGGGGTACGACCTTAAGCGTAAAGAGAACCGACTAAAGGTCTCTTCTCAAATAGAGATAGAGCTGTTAAGCGGCCAAATTGTCCATGCAACGACCGTCGACCTCTCTCCATCGGGAGCAAAATTTAAAGTTCCTTCCGCTTTCAACTACAAACTCGGGGAAGTCATTGATGTTCGATTAGTCGAACTGAGCAAGACATTAGAAGTTGAAGGCATCAACTCTGTAATCCCGTATCGAATTGTTGGTATTGATGAGTCTTATGAGAATGACGCCGTTAAATACCTGCGTGTTCTCAAACTAGACACCACTAATTTAATTGAATTAGTGATTGAACAGTTATTGAAGAGTGACAGCCAAAAAACTCGTCACGATAACCAAGACAAAATCATCCGTGCCCGCTCACGAGGTTTTGAGCATACCTATCTAAAACATACCTGTAATTTACCAGTATTTTTTAGTGGCAATGAGCTTAAGTTGGCGCTAATGACCGAAAACAATCAGAAGATCTGGCAATACTGGCATGATGAGCGCAATCAACAGAGCTTGAGTAATCTATTTAACAATCAGCGTATGTCACTACTGACTACGGAAGGTATGAGGGGTAGTAGCAACGTTATCTACTCTTTTACCCATGAGCATCAAGAGAAAACACTATTCTTTTCAATGATGATGCCCGAAGCAAAGAGAGATCTACGTCAGCTCTTCTGGCACATAGGAGCGAAGAAAGATAGTTGGAAAGCATTTAGGCTGTCAGTGTTTGAACTCTCTGGTGAGGAGAAGCTCGCGCTATCAGAGCACACCAGCGAGCTAGACCTTGAAGCGTCATCGCTAACCCATTGCGGAATTTTGCAAGAGATCGCTGACGAAACCAGTCGCCAAGACTATCTATTAGCAGAGAAACCACGCTTGCCTAGCAGCGAATTAAACCAGTTTAGACATGCAAGAAACCCAGACACTAATCCGGTATGCATCTACTTTGACGCTAAATCTCGCCGCAAAGAACCAAGGTACCAATTTAAATCTCCGATTATACTTTC
This sequence comes from Vibrio sp. M260118, assembly GCF_036533755.1. Lineage (NCBI taxonomy): Bacteria > Pseudomonadati > Pseudomonadota > Gammaproteobacteria > Vibrionales > Vibrionaceae > Vibrio > Vibrio sp. M260118. The sequence continues at coordinate 3,440 of NZ_JATABG010000329.1, forward strand.
CGATTCTGAATCAAATCAGTGTGAAGGTTTTAGCATTGATCTTTCTAAGCATGGAGTAAGCATTTCGCTCACTTCTCCCTGTCAGTTAAAAGCAGGAGATGCTTGCCGAATCAATTTTAAAGAGTTACAGCTTTACGATAAAAAGCTGCCGCTCGATGAAGTCCCCTATCAAGTGGTCAGAGTCAGCCCAGGAGGAAAACAACTTCAACTCTCTATCATCGAAGATAGTCAGATTATGCGTACCATCGCCTTCTTCGGTACGCTCATCGATCATAACCAAGACAAACTAATCGCGAAAAAAGAGATCCTACCGAGTAACGCTCTGCTTGAAGGTTTGCATGACATTCTGCTCGATAAAATGGTCAGTTCTCCATTGTTCGTCGAAAAAAAAGCAGGAAGTTTACGCCCGAAAGCCATAGGCATTAACTATCCACTCAAGCCATATTTAACCATTTTGGCCAAGCTTGGTGATGAGAAAAACTTCTCACTCGGGCCTATCTACAAAG
>NZ_JATABG010000330.1:0-3943 GCF_036533755.1 Vibrio sp. M260118
TGGTGTAGCTGCGGTTGCCTCTTCCGCGATGGTAGTGGTTACTCTACCGGCCCAAGTAGACGGAAATCAAATGAAAGCAGGCGATACGACCGCCGAAGAAATGCTGCATTTCTGGTACAACAAAGCGGATGCCGAAACCCAGGAACGCTTTAAAGCTTTCATCAATCAAAAGTAACACCGCAGCCAGCACTATACCTGTGCTGGCTTTTTAACTTCCTGTCCGGTAGAAAGTCTAAAACTCTCTTACGCGTGTTCGACTAAACATGCAAACACTTCACCATCGAGCTTCAATCATTCAAACACTGATGCTGTCTCAAATTGACACCTAGCAAACACGTATTCCGTCTGTTAAGTTATGTAAAGCATTCATAAGCAAGGAAAATAGCGTGTTTAAACGAAAAATAGATGACGACATTTCTCTCGCGTTGGTTCAATATTCCTTTGCGAAGAAATATTGCGAGTTAGTCTCTGACCAGTTCGACTATCTACATCAATGGCTTGCTTGGCCACCACACTGTTCCAGCGAGCAAGATTTTCGCTCATTTGTTCAAAGCATGCTGCATGAATACGCAGATGGCAAAAGCATGACATGCGCCATTTTGTACCGCGATGAAATCGTCGGTAACTGCAGTTGTTTCAATATCAACCGTGAAACAAAAAGCTTGGAAATAGGCTATTGGCTTTCGAAACATCATCAAGGCAAAGGAATCATGACCCGCGTAGTCAACCACCTGATCGATTTTGCTTTCAATGAATTAGAAGTGGATAAAGTTCAGCTCTCCGCTGCGGTTGAAAACACCCCAAGCCGAAGTGTTGCTGAGCGCGCAGGTATGACTCTTGAGGGAGTAATCACTAATCAAGAAAAAGTCGGCGAACGAATTCTAGACCATGCCATCTACGGCATACACAAGAACCGCTGAATTGAGATTGACTCCGAGCACAAATTTGCCCGTTGATTCATAGATATAGAGCGCGATGTGCTAGCATTGCGCTGGTTTCAACTCTCGGAATGGATTCCCTATGCCTAGCTATGCAAAGGTTGTACTCTTCGCTATCGCCCTCGTCAGTGGTTTCTTTGCCAGTGATGCTATTAAATGGTATCAAGCGACCACAGAACAAGTCTCTCTGGATGAATACTGCCTTGTCTCAACCAAGCCATGCAACCAACAAGAAATCTCGGTTGTAGCGGACAAAGATATCAGCCACCCTCTTATTCCTACCATCGTCAACGTCGACTGGCCAGATATGGATGCAGATAGCCTAATGATGACCCTTGAAGGCTATGAGATGGAAATGGGCAAAGCACTGTTCAAACTCAACAAAACCGAATCAGGAAGCTTTGCTGGCCAAGTAATTTTACCCGTTTGCACCACAGAGGCGATGACGTGGTACGGCACCATCTCAGATGGTACTCAATCAATCAAAACTTCAATAAGGATGGAACAATGAGTCGCAACTGGTTAATTGCCCTAGTCGTAGCCTTTGTACTAGGTTTGGGACTTAAAAGTTATCTTCAACAAGCCGAACAGCCTTCACCCGAGAGCAGCTCAACGGCCACCCTATTCGGTAAAGGCAACCAGGCGGTACAACTGTTTGATACCCAAGATCAGCGTATTAGAGTCGCCTACTTTGGCTTTACGCGCTGTCCTGACGTCTGTCCAACCTCTTTGGCCATGTTAGCCGGGGCGCTTAATCAAGTTGATGATGAAACTAAAAGTCATTTCCGTCCGGTGTTTATCTCATTAGATCCTGAGCGAGATGCTGCAGCAGACGCACACAGATACGCGCAATATTTCCACCCAATGATTGAGGGACTATCTGCCCCATTAAAAACCACCAAACCACTGGCGGACAAATATGGCGTGATATTCCGTAAGACCGAATTGGAAAACTCCGAACTGAAATATACGCTCGACCACAGTTCCTATTTTTATTTTTTAAAACCAGATGGAACGTTAATCACCAAAGTGCCACATACTTTAACCCCAGCTCCGCTGGTTGAAGCTTTTAAATCTATTAAAACAACTAAGTAAACCAAGCCCAAAGGATAGTCAGAATGAAATTGAAAGCCCTTCTATTAGCCTCTATCGCATTAAGCCCTTTTGCCTACGCGAATTCAGACATAATGGCGCACCATACTTATGCGCGTGCGACACCACCCAATGCACCTACCAGCGCAGTATTTGGTGAGTTCATGAACAAAGGCGACCAAGATCGTTACATTGTTTCTGCGATCACGGATGCGGCAGGCAAAGTAGAGTTACACGATGTAATCAAAGAGGGAGACGTGATGAAAATGCGCCAAGTGGAACGTATTACCGTACCCGCAAAAGGAAAGGCGATATTAAAGCCAGGTAGCTTTCATATTATGCTGTTTAACCTAACTAAGCCTTTTACAGAGGGCGACAGCATTGACGTAGAACTTACCTTTGCCAACGGAGAAAAACACACCATTACGGCACCGATTAAGAAAGTAATGAGTGGTATGAAACATCACCACTAATCAATGCGATATTTAGAGGTGGGCAATGGCTCACCTCTTTTGCTATTATGGCTGCTGTAAAGCTTATTTATTTCTACAGGAGGATCTGATGATTGTATTAAAAACCCACCCGGCAAACATGGTGAAGTCACTTTAAACCGCCACTTTACCCTTCCTTTGCCCGGTGATACCTAACCGGGGTCTAAAGACCCTAGCGAATATTTGTAAATACAAAACATCTAGCTTGGGGCAACTATGAATACCAAAGCAAACATGCCAATGTCATTATCGACACTTGGTTGGAACAACCTATTTCAGCAACAACTAACACTTGAAGACCTAGAACTTGAATTTATCGCGGCGAGAATTACTGAGCATTATCGCAGCGGATATAAGCTATTAAGTGAATCAGGTGACGTTTCATTAGAGATCCACAAGTCACTACCAGCAATGACTGTTGGCGATTGGATACTGATGAATCAAGACTTTCAGTTTGTAAAGTTGCTAGAGCGCCAATCACTGTTTCAGCGTAAAGCCGCTGGTAGTAAAGTCGCAGAACAACTGATCGCGTCGAACGTTACCACGCTATTTATCGTCTGCTCTCTCAATGACGACTTTAATCTTAGTCGTATTGAGCGTTACCTTGCTATCGCTCATGAGGCGGAGGTGGAACCAGTGATTGTGCTGACCAAAGCTGACTTAGCTTACGATGTTGACGACAAAATGCTACAAGTGCAAAAGCTTGATCCTCTGTTGATGATTGAAGCAGTTAATGCCCTTGACCAGGCTCAATGCGAGCAGTTATTACCCTGGTGTCAAACAGGGAAAACTGTCGCATTTATGGGATCTTCTGGTGTCGGCAAATCAACGTTAGTGAATAGCTTACTGAAACAAGAGACTCAACAAACAGGCACCATCCGAGAAGATGACAGCAAAGGCCGTCATACGACAACAAGCCGTTCCATGCATTTCATGCCGACTGGGGCAGTCTTGATCGACACTCCAGGAATGCGCGAGTTGCAGCTTGTTAATTGTGCTGATGGAGTAGCGGAAACCTTCTCTGACATCGAGTCACTAGCGGCACTATGCAAATTCTCCGATTGCGAGCATCAAGGCGAGCCAAGCTGCCGTGTACGCGAAGCAATTGAGTATGGTAAGCTTGAAGAACGGCGTCTGAAAAACTACCAGAAACTGCATCGTGAACAGCAACGCAATAGCGCTACCATTGCCGAGCAAAGAGCCTCATATAAGCAACAAACGAAGTTCTATAAAACGGTTCAAAATGCTAACCGAAAGCACAAGCAAAGCAATAGCTACTAATACGGTAGACATTAAAAAGGGGCGCATGCCCCTTTATTGCCTCTACTTCAAAGGATCATCGTCCGGCAACGCGCTATGAATCCAAACAGCAAGCCTATGCTTGATGCTTGCTCCATCAAGTTTACTCTCAGGTAATGGCGT
>NZ_JATABG010000331.1:0-3928 GCF_036533755.1 Vibrio sp. M260118
GCGGATGAGAAGGCCCTGCTAGCCCAGCGAGTGGCATCAGGAGAGTTAACGCCAGAACAGGCCAAAGAACTTGAGCGAGCCAAGCTGCCTGCGCAAGAGCGTGAATATTTAGAAAGGATTGATCAAGCACAGGCAGATTTGAAAGCGGCACAGCAATCTTTTGATACCTACCGCGGTATGACAGAGGTTCAAGCGGCGCAAGATGCCAAAGTACTACTTGATGGCGTTGCCCAACTTTCAAGTAACAACAACATTATTGAAGATGCGATTGATGGCGTCGATTTGACTTTGAAAGGACGTACTGAGGCTGGCAAGCCTGCATCAGAGATAGACATCGAGTATGATCGACAAGGTGTGCGAGCAGATATTGAGCAGTTTGTTGCATCTTACAACCAGTTTTACCAAATCACTAAGGAACTGAGCGGTGTTGACCCAAGAACGGGGATGGCAGGGCCGCTAGCGGGTGACAGTATTGTCCGTAGCGCAGATGCGCGATTAAAAGCCGTGTTCTCTTCTAGCGTTGATGCTGCTCCTGAAGACCTAAAAACACTCACTGAGTTCGGTATCACTACCACTCGTCAAGGTACGCTCGAGATCAACTATAGTATGCTCGATCGTCAGTTGAACAATAACTTCAATAAGCTTGAAGGTTTTTTTGGCGGCAACAACGGTTTTGCCAAGAAGGTTGAAGATGCGATTCAAGGTTTGACGGGGGTGACTGGTTCAATCCGAAACCGTGAGCAAAGCATGACTGAGCGAACTTACCGACTGCGAGATGATCAGGCGGCACTGGATCGCCGTATGGAAAGCCTAGAGCAACGAACGCACGCCAAATTTTCGGCAATGCAGGATGCAACCAGTAAAATGCAGTCTCAGCTAGCAGGGATGATGAATGCACTCGGATAGTGATTTTCTGCGTCGGTTAGCAGAGTTGTGTGATTTAGATCAAAAAGTATCTGAAACTCTTACATTTGAAGAGATAAATACTGAAGAAATTGTTCAACTCGTCGATATAAGGGAACAGTTATTGCAGAGTTTGATGAGTGAGATAGAAAAGTCTCCTCAACTTGCTAAGTTGCAGCAGTGGCATGACGCGGTCGAAAGAACCCAAACTGTTGTATCTTTAATGCAGAATAAAACTTCTGAATTGGGACAGGCGTTACAAAAGTATCGTCATGGCAAGCGTTCCGTTCAGCAGTATCAAAAGTTTTTATAGAAAAGAGGGTTGTTATGCGTGGTTCACTACAGGCTTACAAGAAGGTATCGGTTGATAGCCAGCTCAGTGCGGCCTCCCCGCATAAAATTGTTCAAATGCTAATGGCTGGTGCTATTGAACGTTTGATTCAAGGTAAAGCGGCGATGCAAGCGGGGAATATTCCGGCCAAAGGCGAGCGTTTGGGTAAAGCTCTGGATATCATCATCAGTTTACGTAGCTGTTTGTCGATGGATGATGGTGGGGATATCGCTCAGAATCTCGATCAGCTTTATGAATTCATGATCACTCAGATTACGGAAGCGAATCATCAAAATAATCCTCAGCCGATTGACGATGTGATTGAGATTATTCGCGAGATTAAGTCTGCTTGGGATCAAATCCCGACAGAGTACCATAATCTTACAGCAGCGGACGTCGGTTTATAGAAATTCAGTATTTTAGATTGTTTTATAAACAATCTTCGCATTAGACACCGTAAGGTTTGGGCAAATATCACATCAAGTAATTGCTTGGTTGCCTTATTTTTTTTATCAAATAGAATAGAAGTCACTAACTAGCCTAGTGGCTTTTTTTTGTTGCTGAAATTTCTAGATTGTCGTCTAGCTTGGTTTTTGAACGAGTATTTAGTTTCTGAACTATAGTTATTAAGTGTATAGATATTAACACCAGCCACAACGTTTCATAATAAAGGCAAACAATCTCACCTATGCAAGGTTTAGCAAAACTACTTGTGATTGAAGATGATGCTCAGGCACGTACCAATCTCAGTAATATATTAGAATTTGTTGGAGAACAGTGTGAGGCGATCAGCTCTGATCAGCTTGATGATTTAGATTGGTCGCGCGTTTGGGCCGGTTGTATTCTTGGTTCTCTAACTAGCAATGAATTACCTTCCAAGCTGAGTGATAAACTATCCCAAGCCAACCATATTCCTTTATTGATTGCTGGTAAGCACTCATACCCTGTTGAAGAGCTAACAAATTACGTTGGCGAGTTGGAATACCCATTAAATTATCCTCAGTTGAGTGAGGCTCTTCGCCATTGTAAAGATTTCTTGGGACGTAAAGGCGTCAATGTTCTCTCTTCTTCGCGCAAGAATACTCTTTTCCGCAGCTTAGTCGGCCAGAGTCACGGCATTAAAGATGTACGCCATTTAATCGAACAAGTGTCCGGTACGGAAGCTAACGTTCTGATTTTAGGTGAATCAGGCACAGGTAAAGAGGTAGTGGCGCGCAACATCCATTACCACTCAGCACGCCGTAGCGGTCCATTTGTGCCAATTAACTGTGGTGCGATTCCACCTGATCTGCTTGAAAGTGAGCTATTTGGTCATGAAAAAGGCGCTTTCACGGGAGCGATTACCTCACGTAAGGGGCGTTTTGAGCTTGCTGAAGGCGGGACACTGTTTCTAGATGAAATTGGCGATATGCCAATGCCAATGCAGGTTAAGTTACTGCGTGTGCTTCAAGAGCGTTGTTTTGAGCGTGTTGGCGGCAATACCACTATTCGCGTTAATGTTCGTGTGATTGCTGCAACCCATCGCAACTTGGAAAGCATGATTGAGGATAGTTCTTTCCGCGAGGACCTGTACTATCGACTGAATGTTTTCCCTATTGAAATGCCCGCCTTGCGCGAGCGTAAAGATGATATTCCGTTGCTGCTGCAAGAATTGATGACGCGCATGGAGTCTGAAGGTGCCCAACCGATTTGCTTTACCCCACGTTCAATCAACTCTTTGATGGAGCACGAGTGGCCGGGCAACGTTCGTGAGTTAGCTAACTTGGTTGAACGTATGATCATTCTTTACCCAAATAGCTTGGTTGATGTGAACCACTTACCGACTAAATATCGCTACAGTGACATTCCAGAGTTCCAGCCTGAGTACAACAACCTTGAGTCTGTCGAGCAGCAAGAGCGTGACGCATTACAAGACCTATTTTCTGAAGACTTTAGTTTGGAAGAGAATGATATTTTCCATGAGCACGATAATGCGCCGCAGAATCTGCCACCTGAAGGGGTCAATCTCAAAGAGATGTTGGCTGACTTAGAGGTGAATATGATCAACCAAGCATTAGAAGCTCAAGGTGGGGTCGTTGCGAGAGCCGCAGATATGTTGGGTATGCGTCGTACCACCTTGGTAGAGAAGATGCGTAAGTACAATTTACAGCGTTAGAATATTAGGCTCTAGAGTCGCAAACCTTTCACTGTCAATTTACTGACTTGATGTTAAGTTATTGAAAGTAAACAATAATGGCCTGGCGTGCTTTTTGCAAGTCAGGCTATTGTAGTTTTTAAGGCAGAAATACGTCATGCAGTTAACCCCTTCGGTCGATAACCCGATGCCGCTAGGCACTCTAGAACAACAAGTTAAACGCTATCAGCAAGTGCTGGATGTTATGCCAGCAGGCGTAATATTGCTTGATACTCAAGGGGTCATTCAAGAAGTAAACCCTGAAGCTCAGCGTTTGTTAGAGATCCCGTTATTGGGCGAGAAGTGGTTTGAAATTATTCAACAAGTGTTTGCTCCTCGCGAAGATGATGGTCATGAAATATCACTTCGTAATGGGCGTAAAGTACGCCTAGCGATTTCAGCCTCAGAGCCAGGCCAACTTATTTTGATTACAGACTTAACGGAAACTCGTCTTTTGCAGTCGCGTATCAGTGATTTACAGCGTTTGTCATCAATAGGCCGAATGGTGGCCTCCTTAGCAC
>NZ_JATABG010000332.1:0-3927 GCF_036533755.1 Vibrio sp. M260118
TGAACGGCAAGAATAAAAGTGCGGTTAACCGCCAGCGCTTTTTACGCCGCCATAAAGAGCAGATTAAAGAATCTGTGGCGGATGCGGTAAATCGCCGTTCAATCACCAATACGGAAACCGGCGAAGACGTTGCGATTCCGCACAAAGACATCAAAGAGCCGGTATTTCATCAAGGTAAAGGCGGCTTAAAAGAGCGTGTTCATCCTGGTAACGACCAGTTCATTACCGGGGACAAAATCGAACGACCAAAAGGTGGCGGCCAAGGTGGAGGCTCGGGTGAAGGAGAAGCCAGTGCTGACGGCGAAGGCCAAGACGATTTCGTATTCCAGATCTCCAAAGACGAGTACTTAGATATTCTATTTGAAGACCTAGAACTACCAAACTTAGAGAAAAACCAAATCGCCAAAATCACTGAGTGGAAAACCCACCGGGCTGGCTATCAAACCGCAGGCGTGCCTGCAAACATTGCTATTGTAAAATCTCTCCAACAATCGCTCGCTCGTCGTACTGCAATGACTGCGGGCAAAAAACGCATGTTGCGAGAACTCGAAGAAGAGCTCGACCGGGTAAAAATGTCGGAGCCAGCTCAGTTGCTAGAAGAGAAGCGTATTCAAGAGGAGATCCAAGCTTTACGTCGTAAACTAAACAGTGTTCCTTTTATCGACACCTTCGACTTACGTTTCAAAAACTACGAACGCCGACCAGTACCGTCTAGTCAGGCGGTAATGTTCTGCTTAATGGACGTGTCCGGCTCTATGGACCAGGCAACTAAAGATATTGCTAAACGTTTTTACGTACTGCTCTATCTATTTTTAACCCGTACCTACGAGAACGTAGAAGTGGTGTTTATTCGCCACCACACTCAAGCAAAAGAGGTCGATGAACATGAGTTTTTCTATTCGCAAGAGACAGGGGGAACCATTGTTTCAAGTGCGTTGAAACTCATGAATGAAATCGTTGCTGAACGCTACCCTACTGGTGAGTGGAATATCTACGCAGCTCAAGCGTCAGACGGTGATAACTGGGCAGATGATTCGCCAAGATGCCGTGAGCTATTAACTAAAAACCTATTGCCAAACTGCCAGTACTATTCATACATCGAAATCACTCGCCGCTCTCATCAGACTTTGTGGCACGAGTACGAAAAGCTAGAGGATGCTTTCCCGAATTTTGCGATGAAAAACATACGCAGCGTCGAGGATATTTTCCCTGTATTTAGAGAGCTTTTCAAAAAAGAGACTGCTTAGGGAGGCCGTATGACAACAAAAACCAAGAAGCCAGCAAAGAACAAGGCGCTACCGGATGGCCCAGACTGGACGTTTGACCTACTCGAACGCTATCACGTAGAGATCAAGCGTGTTGCTGACCACTATAAACTTGACGCTTACCCTAATCAGATTGAGGTCATTACTTCAGAGCAGATGATGGATGCCTACTCAAGTATCGGTATGCCAATCAATTACAATCACTGGTCTTTCGGCAAAAAGTTCATTCAGACAGAGCAAGGCTACAAACATGGTCAGATGGGCTTGGCCTATGAAATCGTGATTAATTCCAACCCTTGTATTGCCTACTTGATGGAGGAAAACACGGTGACGATGCAAGCGCTGGTTATGGCTCACGCATGTTACGGTCACAATTCGTTCTTTAAAGGCAATTACCTGTTCCAAACTTGGACTGATGCGAGCTCCATCATCGATTATCTGCTATTCGCTAAGAAATACATCGCTGAGTGCGAACAGAAATATGGCGTGCAAGAAGTGGAAGACCTACTCGACTCCTGTCATGCACTAATGAATTTTGGTGTAGACCGTTACAAACGACCAGAAAAGATATCCATTGCCGAGGAAAAATCTCGTCAGGAAGAGCGTGAAGCTTACCTTCAATCTCAAGTAAACGACTTATGGCGTACAGTACCTAAGACCGCCGTCGAACCCGAAAGTGAGAAAGTACGCTTCCCTAGTGAACCGCAAGAGAACATTCTCTACTTTATTGAAAAGCATGCCCCGCTACTCGAGTCTTGGCAACGCGAGATTGTGCGTATCGTGCGTAAAATTAGCCAGTACTTCTACCCACAGAAACAGACCCAAGTGATGAATGAAGGCTGGGCAACGTTCTGGCACTACACCATTCTTAACCACTTATACGACGAAGGCTTAGTGACTGATAGGTTCATTCTCGAGTTTCTACATAGCCATACAGGCGTCGTTGCGCAACCCCCTTACAACAGCCCATATTTTAGTGGTATTAACCCTTACGCTTTGGGTTTTGCCATGTTTCGCGATATTCGACGAATCTGTGAAGAGCCAACCGATGAGGATAAAGAGTGGTTCCCAGATTTAGCCGGAACAGACTGGCTAGAAGCGGTGCATTTCGCCATGCAGAACTTCAAAGATGAAAGCTTCATTAGCCAATACTTGTCACCGAAACTGATGCGCGACTTTAAACTGTTTGCCATCGTCGACGATGACCGTAAAAACTATATTGAGGTCAGTGCAATCCACGATGACAGCGGCTATAGAGCAATCAGAGAGAAGCTCGCTGCTCAGTACAACTTAAGTAACTTAGAACCGAACATCCAAGTGTTCAATGTGGACGTTCGTGGTGACCGTTCACTCACCCTACAGTATGTCCCACATGACCGAATTCCGCTTGATGAGGGCTACGATGAGGTATTGAAACACCTATACCGCTTATGGGGGTTCGATGTCATTCTTGAGGAGGTCAAAGACAGTGGCCGCAGAGAGATTCTAGGTACCTGTCCAAAACGCAACGACTACGACGCTAAGATTTAACGTCCCAATCGCTACTCACAAAAAAGGCCCATCTGGGCCTTTTCTATTTGTTGGCAATAATGCTTCTTACTCCTTCTAAATCTTCTGGGGTATCTACTCCAGCCGCAGGCGCTTCTTTTGCTACTTCAACATGGATTTTTTCACCATACCAAAGCACACGCAGCTGCTCTAAACACTCAATCTTCTCAAGGACAGTGGGCTGCCAATTAATGTAAGTATTAATAAAGCCAGCACGGTAGGCGTAAATACCAATGTGGCGCATTAATGGCTGTTTGATTTCCTTTGCATCATTGGCAAAATGATCGCGATCCCATGGAATCGTAGCGCGACTGAAGTACATGGCGTAACCATTTTTATCGGTAAGAACTTTCACCGCATTGGGGTTGAACACCTCGGCTTCGTCACTGATCTCAACGGCTAATGTCGACATAGGCGCAACGCTGTTGGCGAGGTTTTCGGCGACCTGGGCAATGATAGCAGGCGGAACCAAAGGCTCATCGCCTTGAACATTGACGATAATATGGTCATCAGCAATCGCCATTTTCTCAACCACTTCAGCCAAGCGCTCAGTGCCTGATTCATGGTCTTGTGATGTCATGCATACTTGACCACCAAAAGCCTCAACCGCTTGTTCCACACGAACATCGTCAGTTGCAACAATGACATTATCAGCGCCCGCCTGCACTGCTTGCTCGTACACCCATTGAATCATCGGCTTGCCGCCGATATCTGCCAAAGGCTTACCCGGAAGGCGAGTGGACTGATAGCGAGCCGGGATAACCACTGTAAAAGACATTATCTGCCCTCGTCCATGCTGATTTTACGCGCTTCTGGTTCAAGCAGTACTGGGATACCTTCTTTGATCGGATAAGCAAGGCGATCTAACTTACAAATCAACTCTTGTTTATCTTTATCAAACGTTAATTTTCCCTTACATGCAGGACATGCAACAATCTCAAGCAGTCGATGATCCATACTGTTCCTTAACCTCTTTAATTTTATTCAAAATGCGCGCTTCATCATGGGTTGCAAACTCTGCACTGACTGGCAAATACCACCAGTTATCTTGCGCATAGCTTGAACACTTTACCGCATCTTTTTCGGTCATAATCATATGCTCGCCTTTCGCGGC
>NZ_JATABG010000333.1:0-3918 GCF_036533755.1 Vibrio sp. M260118
GAATCAGCGTTAGATAAAGCCAAGGTCGAGCGCAAAAAGGCACAAAAGAGCTTAGAGATCGCCCAAGCAGCGCTAACTCAGATCCTCAACCAAACAACACCTGTTGAACCTGCTGATTCGCTGTTCATTAACCAAAATCTACCAGACCAAAACTTGTTTATTGATCGCACCTTAAACACCTATCCAGGATTGGCTCTACTAGATGCTAAACAGAAACAGGCGAATAGTTTAATCAAGGCCGAGCAAGGCAAATACTACCCTGAAGTTTACCTGTACGGAGATTACAGCTTACATGAAGATGACTCGCTCGCCAGTCAAATGAAACCAGATTGGCTAGTTGGCGTTGGGGTCAATATTCCCCTAATCGAGAAATCAGGCCGCAGTGACCAAATTAAAGCCGCTCACAGTGCCGTTTCTCAAGTGCAATTTCTAAAAGCACAAGCCAAACAAGATCTTTCCGTTCTGGTGCAAAAAACTTACCTTGAAGCGCAGCAAGCTCAAGAAGAGGTACTTGGACTCGAGTCGAGCATTGAGATGGCGAATGAAAATCTCAACCTACGCCAGAAAGCATTTTCACAAGGCCTATCGACATCAACGGATGTCATCGATGCTCAGCTTTACGTTGCTAGTGTACAAACGCAAAAAGCCGCCGCGAGCTTTAACTACCTGATTTCCCTATCCAAACTGCTCGCCCTTTCAAGTGAGATGGATGCCTTTAGTCAGTATCAACACAACGCCATTACTATTTCGAGCAAGTAAGGAACCAAGATGAAAAAAGCAAAACCAATATTACTGACAGCAGTCGCATTAAGCGTTGCATCTTGGGTCGGCTACAGCTTCTATCAAGCTTATCAACCTAAACCTGTTCGCTTGCAAGGTCAGATTGAATCTCAGCAGTACAGCATCTCTTCAAAGGTGCCTGGACGAATCGATCAAGTGCTAGTTCGTAAAGGCGATCACATCGAAAAAGGTGAACTGGTATTTACCCTTCACAGCCCTGAAATCGAAGCAAAACTCGAGCAAGCCAAAGCAGGAGAGAAAGCCGCAGGTGCCCTAGCGATGGAAGCGGAAAAAGGCGCTCGTGCTCAGCAAATTCAAGCCGCTAAAGACCAGTGGCAAAAAGCTAAAGCAGCGTCGGCACTGATGGAAAAAACCTATCTGCGCGTTAACAACCTATACAAAGAAGGCGTGGTCGCCGAGCAAAAACGCGACGAAGCGAAAACACAATGGGATGCCGCTAAATATACTGAAAGTGCCGCTTTCCAAATGTACCAAATGGCGCAAGAAGGCGCCCGGAGTGAAACCAAACTCGCTGCAGCTGAAAAAGCACGTATGGCTGCTGGCGCAGTTGCTGAAGTAGAAGCCTATGCAGAAGATACCAGCATCGAGAGCTGGTTTGATGGCGAAGTATCACAAGTACTGCTGCAAAGTGGTGAGCTAGCACCGCAAGGCTTCCCGGTCGTAACCGTCATCGATACAGACGATTCATGGGCAGTTCTCAACGTTCGTGAAGATCTACTAAGCCATTTCGAAAAAGGTCAAACCTTCAACGCCTTTGTGCCAGCACTTAATCAAGATTTTGAGTTTAAGGTTTCGCACATTGCTGCCATGGGTGATTTTGCTACTTGGCGTTCAACTGATGCATCACAAGGCTTTGACCTTCGTACCTTTGAAGTGGAAGCAAGACCGACTCAACCTATAGAGCATTTGCGTATGGGTATGAGCCTAGTGGTTGAGCTGAACTAATTGTTGGATCGCGATATGACTAACCATAGCGTTTCTCAGCTGTCGATCATCCGCAGAGATAAGTGGCTGCTGTCGAGTTTGACCTGGGTACCCGTGTTACTTGCGTTAATGATTTGGGCCATTTTCTCCCAAGGGATAGCTCGTGACCTTCCCATAGGCATCGTCAACTTCGATTCTGGCAAAATGTCGCAGCAGCTTGTTCGCTACTACGACGCGACATCGGCAATGAAAGTTGACTACCATTTCGCAAGTCCGCTCGAAGCAGAACAAGCTCTGGTAAAAGGCGAGATCTATGCCTATGCGGTGATCCCGCAAAACTTCGAACAAGAAACCGTCAAGCAACTCGCTCCTCAAGTCACCGTGTTTTACAACAGCCAGATGATACTGGTAGGCAAGCTGATAAACTCTGCTTTCCTCCAAGCTCAAGGTACCTTCAATGCCAAAGTCGCAACGATTGGTAATCTTAGCCATGGGAATGCGACACTTGCATCCGCAATGGGCAATGCGGTTCCGATTCGAACTCAAATCACACCGCTGTTTAACAAAAACTCCAACTATGCGCAGTTTTTAGTTTCTGCCGTGGTGCCCGCTCTGTGGCAAATTGTAGTGGTCGTCGGTACCATTTTGATATTGTCAGCAAACCTAAGAGACCGAGGCCTAAAGTACTGGCTAGGCGACACGCCTGCAAAAAACATTGTTAATACGCTTGCTCCCTACTCATGGATATTTGCGTTGCAAGGGTTTGCTTTTCTATGTTGGTTCTATCTTGGCTTTAAATGGCCAATGAATGGTAGCTTTTTGGTGCTACTCTTGGCCCAGTGGGTCACGATTATAGCCTGTATGATAATGGGCAGTTTATTCTTCTTTCTTACCCTAGACGCCGCACGAGCGATGAGTTTTGCCGGAGCGTTCACCGCGCCAAGCTTTGCTTTTATGGGGGTGACATTCCCTGTCACTGACATGAACAATTTGGCTCAAGCATGGCGAAGTCTACTGCCTATCAGCCACTATATTGAAGCTCAAATTAGCCAAGTCAGTTATGGCCAATCATGGCTTGAGTCTTTAACCCAATTGCTGCCAATGTTTGGCTACCTGCTACCGGGAATCGCAGTGATTGCTTTAATGAATAAGCACCTAACCGCGACTGAGCATCAATCAACCAATGAGAGCCTAACATGAGTTTCTTTGAGCTAGTTGAAGCCGAGCTCAAAGCTCTGCTAACTAACCCTGTAGTGGTGCTAACCGTATTCGGTGGTGTAGTGTTTTACTCATTCCTGTATCCACTACCCTACAGCCACCAAACACCGCGTGAACAGGAGATCAGCGTCGTCAATCTCGACACAAGCCAAACCAGTTACCAATTGGAGCGTATGGTCGATGCGACACCGCAAGTTAACGTTGTTCAGCGTGACCACACAATAGAAGACGCCCACCAAGCATTTTTGCGTGGCGAAGTCAGCGGGATTCTGGTGATCCCTGAACATTTCTACAAAGATCTTATGCTTGGTAAAAGCCCGACCCTCTCTTATGCCGGCGATGCTTCTTACTTCCTCGTCTACGGAACGATTGTAGAAGGATTGGCACAAGCGGGCGGGACATTAGCCGCGCAAACCAAAGTCACCAAATTACTTATTGATGGCCAGCCATTGTCGAAAGCAGCCAATCAGTATGCACCGACCAAACTCAACATGAAACCGACCTTCAACCCTCGCATTGGTTATGTCGATTATGTGGTTCCAGCAGTGTTTGTGTTGATTTTGCAGCAGACATTGGCAATGGCCGCTGGCTTAATGGTGGGTACGCAAAAACACGGAACCGGATACTGGAGCCATGTGTCACCAATAAAACTCATGTCTTGTCGCATCTTAGTTCTGATTGCCATCTATTACTTGCTCAGCATGTATTATTTTGGCGCTAGCTTTTCTATGCATGGCGTTAACCAATTGGCCCACGCCACCGAGCTTTTAACCCTGTTGCTGCCATTTTTGATCGCATCATGCGCTATTGGTCTTTGGCTGGGCGCCGTAACATCAAGACGAGAGTTGGTGACACTGGTTGTGCTGATTAGCTCAATGCCGCTTGTGTTTAGTGCAGGCTTTATTTGGCCAATTGAAGCGATCCCTACCCCTATTGTTTGGCTATCAGAACTCTTCCCAAGCACTCCTGCTATTC